>NZ_JAUORQ010000009.1:0-204420 GCF_030548085.1 Agarivorans sp. 2_MG-2023 | reverse complement strand
TGGTCGAATGCACCGGTCTTGAAAACCGGCAAGGGTTAATAGCCCTTCGAGAGTTCAAATCTCTCCTCCTCCGCCATTTTTAAAAAGCCACGCTATTGCGTGGCTTTTTTCGTTTTAAACAGTATAAAAACATTTCCAGATTTTAACTTCCTGAAATTAAAGCTATTTCTTCCACCTATCTTTACAGTTTCAAACATATTTTTTACGCCACATTGGTGACATTCATATTCTTGACATGTTATGGTCATAAAAATTAAATTTATCAATTATAAGGTGTGTGGCACATAAACTATTAGTCAAATAATGGCTAAAAAAATGTTGTTGTGCTTTATATTTTTTGTTGACAAATACAATACAGATACCTATAAATGGATTTCTTAGTTATTTTTTTTGAGATCTCGATCACCTTAAAGTCTGTGTTGTTTTTAAGTTTTGTGATTTAGGTCTGCTTCGTTTTGACCTGTATGAAGAGTTCAGCTAAAGAGCAGAAAATGCCAAGCTTGAATTTAGTAACGACCCATTTGAGACACAGATATACAAGCACAACATGGATTTTCAGCTTGATTTAGAGGTATGCAAATGGATATGCAGAACCAAAATGGTGTCGTTCGATCTAATGAATTTGAACTCGCTGTCGTTTATCGAATCTCAGATGTTTTTCTTATTATTGCCGCTCTGGCAGGTTTATCTTGGCTCAAAAATGGCAGTTATGAATTTGCCTTTCAACTGATGGGGGTTGGACTATCAGCCATCTATCTGGTGGTTGCTGAGTCGTTTAATCTTTATCGCTCATGGCGAGTTGCTTCACTCAAAGAGCAAGCGATGGTTAGCTTGTGGGTTTGGATTGTAAGCATAGCGTTATTGTTTGCAGTTAATTATTTCCTCAAAGTATCTGCTACTTATTCTCGTGTTGTGGTTGGTTCCTGGGTGTTGATTACACCTATGTTGCTGATTTTGTCGCGTCTAGTGTTTCGAGAAAGCTTAGCGGTGTTACGCCGTTTTGGTTACAACACAAGGCGCGCTGCCATTATTGGTGTTTCCCCTAACGGTATTCAACTTAAAGAAACCTTTGAAAACAGCGATGAACTGGGTATTCAGTTTGTTGGTTTCTTTGATGACCGCGATAAATCTAGATTAGAAGACTCTGGCTTTATTGGGCCGATTGCTAAAGTCGACACCGTATTAGATATGGCTAAGCGTGGCGAAGTTGATCATGTCTATATCGCGCTGCCTATGCATGCAAAAGAGCGGATTACTAAGTATCTACAACAGCTCTCAGATACTACTACCACCACTTTCATTGTTCCTGATTTCTTTACTTACAACTTACTGCATTCGCGTTGGAGCTCTCTGGGCGATATTCAAACCATTAGTGTTTTTGATAGCCCGTTTAGAGGCGGCAGTATGTTAGTTAAGCGGATCCAAGATATCGTGCTTGCTTCCATTATTATCATGTTAATTAGCCCATTACTGTTAGCGGTAGCCATTGGGGTTAAGCGTTCATCTCCTGGCCCCATTTTGTTTAAGCAAGACCGCTATGGCTTAGATGGCAAAAGAATTCGAGTTTGGAAGTTTCGTTCTATGAGCACCCAAGATAACGGCGCGGTGGTTAAACAAGCCACTAAAAACGACCCCAGAGTTACTAAATTTGGTGCGTTTATTCGCCGTACTTCTTTAGATGAATTGCCTCAGTTCTTCAACGTACTGATGGGGAGCATGTCTATTGTTGGGCCTCGTCCACATGCGGTATCGCATAACGAAGAATATCGCCAAATTGTAAATCGTTACATGCTACGTCATAAAGTGAAGCCTGGTATTACCGGTTGGGCGCAAATAAACGGTTATCGTGGTGAAACAGATACCTTAGAAAAAATGGAAAAACGGGTTCAATACGATTTGGAGTACATTCGTGTTTGGACATTGTGGATGGATATTAAAATTGTTTTTCTCACCATTTTTAAAGGTTTTGTAGGCAAAACAGCTTACTAGAAACAAGCTTGTACAAGGAGTTTTGATGAATAGGGAACGTTTGTTGGCGTCGGTTAAGCTGGCCACTCATAAGTGGCAAAGCTGGTTAAGCATAGTGTTAGGTTTACTGGTGCTTAGCTCTCCTGTTAGTGCCGATGACTTAGATCTGAGCTACCGCTTGGGAGCTGGCGATCGCATTCAGATTGTGGTTTACGGCGAGAGCGACTTGTCGATGGAGTTATTGGTGACTAACAGCGGCAAAATCGATTACCCCTATTTAGGCCGTATTCCGGTAAATAATCTAACTGCTCAGCAGCTTAAAGAGAGTATCGAGCGCGGTTTGCTTGGTGATTACCTTATTAATCCCAAGGTGGCCGTTAACATTATTGGTTACCGTCAGATTTTTATTAATGGTGAGGTGGAGCACCCTGGTGGTTACGCTTACCAACCAGGGCTAACGGTAGAAAAAGCGATCGCTTTAGCGGGAGGCTTTACCGAGCGAGCATCTAAAACCAACATCAATATTACACCGGGTGATGGTGATAATGATTTGGTTAAAGCCGCGTTGAAACACAAAATCACACCCGGCGATATTATCGTGGTGAAGGCGAGCTTTTTCTAAGCTCGGTCAGTTAAATATTTTAGACGGTTTTACCAACAGGGAAGTAGGTAGTTAATGACAACAGCAGTGAATGGTGCATCGACATTTCGTGGCAACAATCGAAACGATGATGAGTTTATCAATGTGATGCAATACCTTGTGATATTAAAGTCGCGTTGGTTAATGATTATTGGGTTTACTTTCATTAGCGTTTTGCTGGCGATATTAGTGGTATTTGCCATTAAACCTACCTATCAAGCAACTGCTGTACTGCTGATTGAGGCAGAACAACGTAAAGCAGTATCCATCGACGATGTGATTGGTATTGATACGTCAAAACAAGAATATTATTTAACCCAGTTTGAGCTTCTTAAATCGCGCAGTATTGCCCAGCGAGTTATTGATGAGTTTAAACTCTATGACAATCCGGAGTTTAATGGTGAAAACGACGGAAAAGGTTTAAGCCTTGGTGGTGTAAAAGCCATCTTACAATCTGTGCCATTAATCCAAAGTTTTATGCCAGTGGATGAACTTCCAAATTTAGAGCAACAGCAAGAAATTGCTCGCCAAAAGGTAATGAAAACATTTCGCGATAACCTCCATATTAACCCGGTAAAAAAAACCCAACTGGTTAATATTAGTTTTGACTCTCAAGACCCTAAGTTAGCGGCCAAAATAGCCAATGCGGTGGGCGAAACTTACATTAACAGTAATCGCGAAAGCCGTATTATCGCTAACCAAGAGGCGACGAACTGGCTGGCTGATAGGATTGGCGTATTGCAAGCGGCGGTTATTCAATCACAAGGGCGCTTAAGTGAGTTTTTACAAAGAGAGCAATTAGTTGATGTTAGCGGAATCGACAGTTTAGCCAGCTCTGAGTTGGGTAATTTAAGTCGTCGACTAGCTGACGCTCAAGACCGTCGTACGGCTTCTGAATCAATCTATTACCTATTACAAGATAACAAAAATACTGCTATTTCTGAGTTGTCGTCGGTTACCGCTATTTCTAATCATCCGCAGTTACGTGATATACGTTTAGCGCAAATTGAAGCCGAACGTTTAGTGTCAGAACTGAGTAAGCGTTACGGACCAAAGCACGACAAAATGATCCGCGCTCAAGCCCAGTTAGCCTCTGTTAAAAATCGCTCTGAAGTATTATTAAGGGTGCTAGCGTCTGGCGTAGAAAAAGAACTCCGTAGTGCGCGAAGCCAGGAAAATGCGATTCGCAGCGAAATGGAAAACAAGAAAGCAGAATTTCAAGACATTGCCTTAAAACGTGCAACCTACAACGCCTTAAAGCGCGAAGTGGATAGTAACCAAAATCTTTATGATTTGTTTGTTACTCGACAAAAAGAAACCAGCGCTACCAGTGACTTTCAAGCTGCGGTTGCCCGCTTTGCTGACCGTGCCGTTACCCCATTATTTCCAGCAAAACCTAAAAAAGGCATTATTATTTTGTTGGCCTCGGTGATGGGGATGATGTTGGCCATCGTTTTAGCCTTGTTAGGTCAGTCTTTAAACAACACTATTGAAAGTGCCTCAGGTATAGAAGATAAGTTACGCTTAACCCCATTAGGCGTGATTCCTTTAGTTAAAGGTTCTCGTTTTAATAAAGACACCTTGCCTTTAGAGCAGTTCTTCGACGAGAAGCAAATCAACTTTAGTGAGGCAGTGAGAAGTATTCGCACTTCGGTCATGCTAAGCATGATGAGTCAGCAACGTAAGTTGTTGTCTATTACCTCATCGGTACCTAATGAAGGTAAAACCACCACCGCATTGAACTTGGCCGTAGCAATGGCGGGTATGGAAAAAACCCTGCTCATTGATTGTGATTTACGTAAGCCTTCGTTAGGTGAGCGCTTTAATTTAAACCGTGCCCATCCTGGTTTAAGTAACTTGTTGGTGATGGAAGCTGAGCTGGATGATTGTATTGTGCATCACGAGCGCTCTGGCTTAGATTTATTACCGGCCGGCATGCAAACCGCTAATCCGCAGGAGTTGTTAGCCGGGGCCAAGTTTAAAGCTCTGATTGATGACCTCAGCCAACATTACGACAAAATCATTATCGATACCCCGCCCATTGCCGCGGTGAGTGACGCCTTAATTGTGGGGCAAGTTACCAAATCGAGCATTGTTGTGGTGAATGCTGGCCGTACCAAAGTAAGCCAAATTGAGCATACATTGTCGCAACTGATTAGCCACAACGTGGTGGTTGATGGCGTTATCCTCAATCGGGTTAATCCAAAACATGAAACCCGCTACGGCTATTACCGCGAATACGGTACTACTGCATGAATGGCTTTAAGCGAATAGAGTCCTTAGTGAAACGCTTTGGCAGTATTACCTTGCTGCGCGCCTTTAGTGCAACAGGTTTGATCTTGTTTTCGTCGGTGATTACTTGGCTCTACGGCATGGACAGTTTTGGCAAGGTATCTTTTGCTATTTCTATCGCTAACCTGATTTTAGTGATTGGACGTTATGGCTCTGAGTATTCTTTCTTTGGTCAGTATTTTGACCTCTCGACCCAAGGGGAAACGTTAAAAGCCTCAAGAGTCTTATTTGAAAAGTGCCGTTTGTCATTGGTATTAAGTTTAATTCTGTCGGTGATTATTGTTCCCTTGAGCTTTGAGCAACCCGAAGTGATGTTGTTCTGCTTTTTATATATAGCAGGCTTTTCTATTGTTCAAATGGTGTCTTTATCACATCGAGTGATTAAAGAGTTCTACCGTTCTTACCTGTTTGAAGCTGGCGTGTTTTTTGTGTTTAGCTCGCTCATCTTCTTACTTGCGGCACTGTGGTTTAAACAAAGCAATGTGTTTGTTGTTCTTAGCGTGTGCTTAATGGCGTATTTTGTTTTGTTCGCTATTTTTGGGCTAAGCAAATTGCTACAAGGTTTTAAGCAACACGACCCGCAGCCAAAGGGCACTTTGGGTCAGCAACTTAAACAAGACTCCAAGTTTCTAGCGTTCACTTTAAGTGAATACGTATTGTTTTGGGGCATCATTTTAATCAGTGGTTACACCTTAAGCGAATACGATACTGGGGTGATTGCATGGGGAGGGCGAATTTTTCAGTTGTTCGTTTTTATCTTAGCAATACGTAACAGTGTGCAGGTTCCTGAAATTCTCGCCTCTAAAGACATTAAGAAAAGCTATTTAAAAGTACGTAAAGACGGGGTGTTTTTAAGCGTTGCAGGATTGGCTGTATCGGCGCTTGCTGTACTGATACTTTTTCAGTTTTCAGAGTTGGCTGGGTCAACAATTTTGGTATGGGGGCTATTTGCACTAGCCGCTTGCGTGCGACTTTATTTCGGCCCGGTTTATCATATTTTCGTCAAGTTCTCCGCTGATAAGCAGGTTTACACAAACTGTTTGCTCACTCTGTTGGTGTGCCTGGTGTGTTCGGCTGTTTCACTCAATTTCTCTGCTGGAGTGCTGGGCTTAGCGGTTTGTTATTTAGCCACTTGGTTAGTCTCGTTAACGTATGCCGATAAGCAGTCTTCGGGCGGATCTTATGCTCGAATTTAGACGCACTAAGCTGGGTGTTTGCTACTTACTGTTTTGGTCGCTAATGCTGCTGTTTTTGATGACTGTTGGTAAAGACTTTTTGCCCTGGAAGTGGGGCTACGACGCGATGAAAATCGAAGGTCGTTTTGTTTTCTTTGAATTAGACGGCTCCTTTCGGGCTACTCGTGAACTGCTTTATTTTCTTGGTAGAGAGAGTGCAGTGGCCTCTACAGCGATAATCGGCTTTTTATGGATTTTGGTGATTTCAAAGTTTGTTGTCACACTGAAAGACTTTCTTATTGTTAGCTTATTTACCCTACCAAGTATGCTGCTTAATGTTATTTGGCCAGCTAAAGAAACCATAGTTATGGCGCTATGTTTAGTGGTTTTTTACTCCACCTATTTTAGTCGAAAAGCTTTTCTGGTTAGCGTAGTCGTGTTCTACATTGCTTATGCAGTGCAAGTACGTTCCTACTACTTTTTAATCTTAGGCGTGTTTGCTGCGGGTTATGTGATTCAATACTTTAGTGATAAGGGATTTCCAATACGCAATAGCCTTAATCGTACCGCCTTCCAATTAGCCAGTTTTAAACCCGTTTGGTACTTTTTAGCATTTTTTGTTTGTTTAGCGTTTTTGCTTCCCGATGCCTTTTATCAAATGTCTCAAGGGCAACGAGACATTTCCAATAACTACGCAAAGTTGGAAGGCAGTTTCAATGTGACCGCTTTTGATAACTTGGTTGATGTTGCCCGCGGGATCCCTTTTATCATCAATTTTGGCTGGGCTTTATTGCAACTTAGCTTACCTCTGCTATTTGCCCAAGGTTTAAACCAACTGTTGTTATTGCTGTTCAGCGTTGGCGTGATAGTCATTTGTGGCCAAATGCTTAAACGCAAACAGGGCGATTTACTACTGACCTTATTTTGTTCTCATATGTTTGTGCTGTTGTTGTTTGAACCAGACCAAGGAAGTTATTTCAGGCATATCTTATCAGCAGCAATTTATCTGCTTCCTAGCTATTCATTATTGTTTGGAAGTTCACGACAAGGAGTCTTAGATGACCAATAAGGATACCCATTACCTGATTGCGGCTGTGCCTTACAGTGACAATTATGGTGATGCGCTCATTCATCATTCTTTAGCATGGAAGCTAGGCAATTATGACATTTCAAGTGACGCCTTAGATATTGCTGGGCGACACGACTTCGCGCGCAGCGCATCGCAAAATGCGATTAAAGATAAGATTCTAAAAAGTCGTTTTGAATGGGTAAGACAAGTATTTATTCCTTTGAATGGCATGCTGGTGGCACTAAAAAACTACCGCGTATGGATGGCAAAAATTAAAGCGGCCGATGTGGTACTGATTGGTGGCGGTAATTTGATTAGCGATGTGTATTTAAACTTTCCGTTAAAGTTGTATTTTTTATCGCTGTTTTGCTACTTCTCAAATACTGATTACGCCGTAGTCTATGTCGGCGTGGCTAAGCGCATGTCGGGTTTAGGGCGTTGGTTGTTTCAAAAGCTGTTTAGCGCCAAAAAATGCCGTTATATCTCGGTGAGAGACGCCGCTAGCAAAGCCAACATTGAGCAGCTATTTGGTGCTGAACTGGCAAGCAAAGTGGTAGTGAGCATAGACCCCGCAGTTAACTTAAACCTCACTTATAGTGATTTAGCGCGCTCTGAACTCTCTTCAACACCGTATGCGGCCATTAATATTGTGAATCCCACGGTGTTAATGGTGAACTCTGATCACGATGTAAATTTTAGCGAACAGAGCTATTTGCAGTGGTTGAAAACGACTGTAGATAAGGTTAAAGCGGCGGGATTAGTACCGGTGTTATATACCAACGGCGCGCAGGAAGACGAGCAATACATGATCCACATTGCTGCGCAGCTTGCTGATGCCAAAGTGGTGAATACCGAGAAGGTAGAAGACTTAGTCTCTGTGGTTAGCCAAGCGCAATGTGTATTTGCCACCCGTTTACATTCTGCCATTAGCGCATTCTCGTTTTCGGTGCCTTTTACGGTGATGAGTTGGGACAGTAAAGTGAGCTCGTTTGTTGCTGCCGCTAAGCTGCCCACTAGCATGTTGTTTGATTTTTCCACAGAAGGGATGAAGCAACATGCCGAGCAAATACAGCTAGCGGATATGAGTGAACTTAAGGAACAGGTTGTTCAAGCTCGCCATAAAGTAGTAAGTGCGTGGGATGTTGAATTTCGAGATATGTTGCAACGCCTAGACAAATACCAAGCAGAGAGCCAGTTATCATGAAGATACTACATGTTACCGAGACTCTGGTTGGCGGAGTGGAAACCTACCTCAATACTATTATTCCCTACCAAGTCGAGCGTTATGGTTCGGAGAATATTCAAGTTATTGCGCCTAAACAGCACATTGCCGAAGATGCGCCGTTAAAGGCTTACTATCAAAGCTTTGAACGACCAAGCCGCAGCCTAGGTTCGTGTGCTAATTTGGCTAAATTGTTCAAACAAGCCGTTATCGATTTTAACCCCGATGTGATTCATATTCACAGTACGTTTGCGGGTGTGGTGTGCCGTATACCGGGCTTAATCTCAAAGCGCAATCAGCGCAAGGTAGTGTATTGCCCCCATGGTTGGTGCTTCGACGGTTATACCGGCGTTAAAGCTAAAGTTTTTTCTTTGATTGAAAAAGTACTGGCTTACCGAGTCAGCTCTGTCATCAATATTTCTCATCATGACTATCAAAGCGCACTGCAACAAAGTATTCCTGAGCACAAAATGGTGGTGTTTGAAAACGCCCTCAATGACTTAGAACTTGCCAAGAAAAGCACCACTAAGCAAGGCATGTTAAAGCTGTTGTTTGTGGGGCGACTAGATAAACAAAAAGGCGTTGATCTGCTAATTGACGCAATCGCTGATGTAGATAGTGAGGTTGAATTGCATATTGCGGGAGCGAGTGTGGTGTCTAATCAGCAGCTTAACCTGTCTGATGGCCGAGTGGTGCAGCATGGTTGGTGTAGCCAAGAACAGCTTCGCGATTTATACGCCTCGGTGGATGCCTTAGTAGTGCCGTCGCGCTGGGAAGGGTTTGGTTTAGTTGTGATTGAAGCCTTTCGCCAAGGCTTGCCGGTAGTGGTGAGTGATGCAGGAGCTTTACCTAGTTTAGTCACCGAAGGTAGTACCGGTTATGTATTTGAAAACAGTAACAGCGATGCCTTAGCCAAAGTGATTTGCAAGCTTAATCGTGAAACGCTTGAGGCGATGTCTCAACAATGCCGAGAGGTATTTGTTAGTCGCTTTGAAGCGAAGCGCTTAAACACCCAACTGAATGATTTGTACGCAGCAGAGTAAAGCCGTGATGCATGTAATAGCCGAAAGCGGTAAACCAAAGAGAAGGTAGCAATGGCGCAAGTTAGAGACAAATTGTGTTTGTTAGGTGTGCTGCTGGTGTCACTGTGGGTAGCGGTGGTGTCGGTGCAATATGGTTTAGCCAATGCCAATAGTTATGCCGTTGATGCTTGGCATAAACGCTGGCAACAAAATCTAAGCTCACAACTTACCGCGAATAATCTAGACGTTGCAGAACAAGTTACCCACGACATGTTAGCGTGGCAAAATACTCATCCTCACTACCAAGTACTGGCGGCTAAACAAGTAGAATGGAACAATTTTTTCAAACTAGTTTTAGCCTCTGAAACAGCCAATAAATCCATACTTAAAAAGCACAACTTGTTAAAAGCGCAAAAGTACTATTTGCGCTCGGTTGAACTCAGACCAACTTGGCCAAATACCTATGTTGATTTAGCAAAAAATGCCTTGTATCGAAAAGCCGGTAGCCGAGAAGCAATGCATTACTTAGGCATGGCTCGCGAAGTGGGAGAAAACGCGCCTGTTACCTTGTTTGCCTACCTAGAAATTGGTTTAAGCCTGTGGCCTGAATTAACGGTCGCCCAGCGTACTCAAGTGGCCGAAGCGCTACTAAAAGTTGAGCAACATGATTTTATGCATCGTGGTCTTAGCCAAGCAATGTTAAAACCGCAGTTTAAGCAACGCGCTTGTGCCTTATATTTATTAGCTGGAGTAGATTATGCCGCTTGCGCAAAGGCTTAATCAGCGACTTTGGCAAATTGCTTGCGGCTGCGTTTGCATAGCATTGCTGGTGGCTACAGGCTTAAAAAGCTCCGGTAACTACAGCGTTTTTTTTGCACGCTTAGAAATCTACTTAGGTGGCGATACGGTGGTTCATTTTGTGTCGGCCTTAACCTGCAGTACGTTGTTAATGATGGCGGTGAGTGAGCGTGTTTACGCGGTTAAATTTGCGGGTATTCGGGCAATTGTGTTGCTGTTGTGTTTAGCATTTACTGTTGATGAAGGCTTGCAGGCATTCTCGGTGTATCGCCAGTTTTCTTGGGGTGATCTTGGCTTTAATTACGCAGGCTTATTGTCTGCCAGTGTGTTGGTTATGTTCTTAAGACGACCTTCTACTTGGGACTCTGCAGGAGGTGAAAATGTTCATTGATTTACATTGCCATATTCTTCCAGGCATTGATGATGGTGCGCAAAACCTTCAGCAAGCCATTGAAATGGTAAGCATGGCGCAAGCCAATGGTACTAAGGCAATGGTGGCCACACCACACATGCACCCTGGTACTTATAACAATACCCCTGCAACCATAGAAGCCGCCTTTAACACCTTACAAATTGCGCTATCGCAACGAGACATTGATGTAGAGTTGCGCAGCGCGGCCGAGGTTCACTTGTGCCCAGAGGTGATGCAATGGGCTATGCAAGAAAAGCTGCCTTTTATTGGAGAGTATCAGCAAAAGCCTTTGTTGTTGCTGGAGCTTCCTCACGGCAGTGTGCCACAAGGTACCAGCACGCTTATTCGTTGGTTACAAAAGAACAGTATTCAAGTGATGATCGCTCACCCTGAACGTAACCATGGGATCTGGAAAAACCCGTATCAGCTGTCTCAGTTGATTAAGCTCGGCTGTTTGTTCCAAGTTACTGCAGATTCGTTCTTAGGTAAGTTTCGCCAACAAGCGCAATCTATTGCCGAGAATTTATTAAAAGCAGGTTCTATTCATATTTTGGCCAGCGACGCACACGATTTAGAAAAGCGCACCACAAACTTAAATCCAGCGTTCGAACGCATAAAGCACTTAAGCAATGAAGAGCATGCAAAGCGTTTGTTGTGGGATAACCCGGCTCAAATACTGGGTATTAGCTAAGTATCTCTTGGTTGTTTACCAGAGTACTAGTTAGTCCAAGTGGCGTATTACATTTATGATCAAGCAAAATACAGGAAGTAGTTGAAATGCGAGTAGCGTCGGCGAAATTAGAAGCGATAATTTTTGCTAGTTTCATATTTTTGTTGGTATGGCTGCCAATACCGTTAGGCAGTAATCGACCATGGGCTTGGTCAATAATGGAATTATTGATTGCCATGCAAAGCTTGGGTTTAGTGTATTGCTTTCGTCATAACATTCCTTGGCATTACTTACGACCTGGTGTGTTCTTGCTGGTGGCTTTAGCGCTGTTCCAGCTGTTTACCGTATTACAGTTGGTACCGCTGCCCGCTGGCTTATTGGAGTGGCTAGCACCTAATAATGCCGAACTTCGTCACCGAGTATTGCTAGATGCGTCGGCTAGCGCTGCTGCACAGCCCTTATCTCTCGACCCAGAGCAAACCAAAATCAGTTTGCTCAAGGGAGTAAGCTATTTGCTGTTGGCATTAAATACGCTATTGCTAGTTAATCGGCCAAAACGGATCCGCACCGTGCTGGTTGCTATTGTAGTGAGTGGTACTTTTCAGGCCTTTTACGGAGCGATGTTGCTGTTAAGCAATACTGAGCAAAGCCCTGTATTTGGCATGGACATCGGTCCCGTTGCAACGGGCTCTTACGTGTATAAAAATCATTTTGCTAATTATCTATTGCTTAGCTTAATGATGGGGCTAGCGTTGATTGTGGCTGATTTAAAAGTGAATACTGCCAACTCTTGGCGAGTGCAGTTATCTGGCCTGCTAGACGCCGCCTTAAGTCCCAAAATGTTAGTGCGTATGTGCATGATCATTATGGTTATCGGCCTAGTGATGTCTCGCTCGCGCATGGGCAACAGCGCGTTTTTTGCCACAACGCTTATTGGTGGTGTACTGGCTTTGCTGCTTTACCGACAGCGACCCAAAACACTTACGGTATTAATTGTCAGTATGTTGTTGATTGACGTATTAATCGTGAGTTCTATGTTTGGTTTAAGCAAGGTACGAGAGCGTTTGAGTTCTACCGTACTGGTAGACGAGGGGCGAATATACATATTTGATTGGGCGCTAAATATGTTTAAAGATTTCCCAGTGTTTGGCAGCGGAGCGGGGAGTTTTTACTCTGTGTTTCAGGCCTATTTACCTCAGCCAATTAGCGCGTTTTTCGATCATACCCATAATGATTACCTACAATTTGCTATTGAATCAGGGCTGCCTATCACTCTGCTGTTAGGTGCTGCAGTGTTATGGGTTGCTTATCGCTGTTTAACTACCTTGAATAAACGTAACGATCCCTTAATGAAAGGCACCGCGCTAGGATGTTTTATGGCGATAACGGCGATGCTTATTCACATCAGTGTTGATTTTAATTTGCAGGCACCAGCCAATGCCGCAACCTTTGTTGTGATACTTAGCTTAGCGTTAATTGCCAGCCATATGCCAAAACAAGGTTACGACACCAAAAAACTTAGTTCAAAGTAGCCTTAGTAGAGGGTGAAGCCTTGCTGGTATTGTGGCGAATGACATTGCGAACTTTTTCTACTGGCACGTCAATGCACTTAATCACGAATAGTGAAATGGCAATTAGGCCTAAGCAAACGAGCAGCAGAGCCTCTAGGCTAAAGGCATCTTTAAATTTAGAAACTTCTCCCAGTAACAATACACTGGCTACCATGCTTATTTGGTAGTGAAGTAAATAAATGGGGTAGGAGAAGTCACCGACAAACTTATCAAAACCTTTGCTTATTTTGCTACTAATGCTGTTACCCATGGCTAAGCTCAATACCAACAGCGCACTTACCAACATGTTTAGGTAAAACATCAACTCTACAAGTGCTGGATTAATGCCCTGAGGGATTAACCAAGCCACAATGGCTGAAATGCTCACCATGCTAATCAGGATAAGGGCTGGGCGTGTTAATAGGCATTGTAAGCCCTGCGGTACCTTTTCAAGTTTAACGATGAAATAGATAAGCGCGCCAATAGAGAAGGGCAAAGAACCTGCTGGAATAGAGAAGTAACGAGCATGCCAATACAAGTTGGCTGCGTAACTAAAACCGATAAACAGCAGCGACAAGCTTAACCATATGATGGTGCGTTTAAATGTTTTAGAAATACCTAAACAGATAGCAACATAAAAGAACAATTCAACGGTAAGCGCCCACGCAGCGGGTGATAACCTTGGTGTAATGGAGTGGGGAATCCAATGGGCGAATACCATGGTGATATTGCCAAACACACTTAACATATTATTCGGCAATGCAATGGTAGAAAAGCCACCACTAGGCATTTGAGTTGCAAATACTAGCAACAACACAATGCTGATTAAACAGGCAAACCAATAGGGTGGGAAGAGCCTTAAAAAGCGATTAAGTGCGAAACGTTTTCTGCCGCTGGCATTGTAACCATAGCTATTATGCATAACGTAGGTCATTAAATAACCGCTTAGAATGTAAAAGCCAAATACAGCAAAGCGACCGAAGTCGCTAAGCCAAAATAAGTGACCAAATACCACCATTAATGCCCACAGTGTCCTTACCGTGCCAAACATTTATTGCCTATTTGTTTATTCTAAAAAGTGAATAAGCATCATGGCAGTAGTTTATAGTTTCATCAATGTTTTACTCAGCAAGCGCTAACTCTCTTAAAGGATACTGCTGTAAGTAGCTGGTCATTGCATTGGCTAAATTTACCGACCAAAACTGTCCCGCTAGGCTTAGCTTCACACTGTTATTCTCTTTATTTACTAGCCCATTTTTTTGCCATGCTTCAAACAAGGGTAAGCAATGTGTAAAGAGTTCATGTCCATTAGGTAATACCTTAGCGCTTATTATGCCTTTGTCGCAGGCACTGGTTATCGCTGCTTTTAACTCGGCGTTTTCTGCAGGTAAGCTCAACTGTTCAAAGGCCCAGTTGTGTTGTTGGATACCTGCTTTCCAAGCCTCAATATCGCGGGTTTGCATTAGGGCATATCCGTTTATATTGCCGCCAGCACCCGCGCCAATAGGCAGTATTTCTGCCCCTTGTTTGACTAAAGAGTTGTAACGGCTTTGCTCGCGAGAATGACTGGCCCAGTGGCAGTAACTCAGTTGCTTAAAATCCCGTTGGTTAAAAAACTGGTGGCCTTGTTGGTACATTAATGCTTTATCGCTAGAGCTTAAGGGCACCGCTTCGCGGCCTGCATCAATATTGCGTTGTAGGCCACTGCCGCCAAAGGTGAGTAATTGGTATAAATCCACACCATGTACGCCGCTAGCAATCACATCTTGTAAGTCTTGCTGCCAGTTCTCTGGAGTTTGATGTGGCAGTCCATAAATCAAATCTATAGCAATGGTCGCGCTATTTGAGGCGGTGAGTTGCTGCAAGCGTTCTAGAATGTATTCTCGGTCATCCAATCTTTTGGCTGCTCTGCGTACTTTTGAGTTAAAACTTTGCACACCAAAGGAGAAACGGGTGAAGCCGCCAGCTAACGCCGCTTGAAACTTGTCTTCGCTAAACTTATTGAGTCTGCCCTCTAAGGTGATTTCGCAATTAGCGCTGAGTGGAAAGTAAGTGAAAATCAGCTGACCTAATCTATTTAGCTGCTCGGGGTTTAAATCGGTTGGGGTGCCTCCGCCTACGTACACCGCATCAAATGGTTTAGCTTGGCTCCATGGGTAGCGTGATTTAGCAATTAGCTCTTGCTCTAGTAGAGTAAAATAATCATCCATCATTTGCTGGTTGCTGGCGTACTGGAAAAAACTACAGAAGGTGCAGCGAACGCGGCAAAATGGAATATGAATATAGATAGCGCGGGGGCGAGAGCTAGCATCTTTATTGGCTAATTGTTTAGTGAGCTGCTCACGAGCTTGCTCACCACTTAAGGCTTCGCGCTTGCCATGGTTGGCATGAGCGCCTGTTTTTTTAGTGAAGGCAAATTGTAACGGGGAGGGGCTAGCTTGCCCCGTTAACGTTTCCGACAGGTGCGCAGAATTTACAGGAATGGCAGTAGACATGGTGTGCTCAAAAAGTTATTTAATCTAAATGTAAATCATTATCATTTGTGTTTGTTTGATCTAAACCAAGTATTCTTCTTTTTGCGTCGTTTTTGTTAGATAATTTTTGACTATCAACACTTTTGGCAAGGATGGTTTAGCGGCTTTAGGCTTTAGCTATTTGTTCGCGTAGACTGGTTGTAAGCGATTGTTGTTGAACTATGATTAGCTTATTCACTTCATCATCAAGGAAGAAAGATGAACTTGCATTCAGGCATTGCCCTCGTCCCTACTTTATTAGCTGCTAGCTTGTTAGCAGCCTGTAGCTCAGCCCCACAACAAACTTGGAAGGTTGACCAAAGTTACAAAATTACCGTGTTGCATACTAACGATCACCATGGTCGTTTTTGGCAAAACAAATACGGTGAATATGGCTTAGCCGCACGTAAAACCTTAATTGATAGTATTCGTGAAGAAGTCGCCGCCAAAGGTGGCAGCGTACTGTTACTGTCGGGCGGTGATATTAATACCGGCGTGCCAGAGTCCGACTTGTTAGATGCAGAGCCAGACTTTAAAGGCATGAACATGTTGGGTTACGACGCTATGGCCTTGGGAAATCACGAATTTGATAACAGCCTAGAAGTATTAGCCAAGCAGCAACAATGGGCAGGCTTTCCTTTTCTATCCGCTAACATTTACCAAAAATCTAACGGCGAACGTAAATTTAAGCCTTACCACATGTTTGATCTACAAGGGGTAAAAGTAGCGGTTATTGGCTTTACTACCGAAGATACTTACAAGCTCGTACACCCAGATAATGTCGCCGGTTTAGAGTTTCGCGATCCGAAGCTTGAAGCAAAACACGTTATTGCAGAGCTAAATCAAACAGAGCAACCAGATTTGGTGTTTGCGGTGACTCATATGGGGCATTACGCCAATGCTAAACATGGGGTGAATGCGCCGGGCGACGTGAGCTTGGCGCGCTCACTTAATGAAGGTGAGTTAGATTTAATTGTTGGTGGTCATTCACAAGAGCCTGTGTGCATGGAAGGCCCTAACATGTACACCCAAACGTTTAAGCCGGGTGACGAATGTAAACCCGATAAACAAAACGGCACCTGGATAGTACAAGCCTATGAATGGGGCAAGTACGTAGGCCGCGCCGATTATAGCTTTAAGAACGGTGAATTCACCCTCGATAGTTATCAGTTAGTGCCGGTTAACTTAAAGAAAAAAATAACAGTAGAAGGCAAAAAACAGCGGGTATTTGTGCAGGACGAAATACCTCAAAACCCAGAAGTACTGGCGCTACTTACTCCCTACCAAGAGCAAGGCCAAGAACAGCTGGGCGTTAACATTGCCGAGCTAAGGGGCCGCCTAGTAGGGGATCGCAACAAAGTTCGCTTTGGCCAAACTAATTTAGGCCGCCTTATTGCCACCGCGCACAAAGAGCGAGTGAATGCAGACTTCGCGGTGATGAACTCCGGTGGTGTGCGCGCCTCAATTGAAGAAGGCGAAGTAAGTTATAAAGACGTACTCACGGTACAACCTTTCTCCAACACTATTACCTATGTAGACATGAGCGGCAGTGAGGTGATGGACTATTTGTCGGTAGTGGCTGCCATGCCGGTTGATACTGGCGCTTATGCGCAATTCTCAGGGATTGGTATGAAAGTAGTTGCTGGCAAGGTAAGCGAAGTAGTGATTGGTGGTAAACCTTTAGACGAAGCAGCCAGTTACCGCTTTACTATTCCTAACTTCAACGCTTCTGGTGGCGACGGCTACCCGAAAATTACCGGCCACAGTGGTTTTGTTGATACCGGCTTTGTAGATGCAGAAGTACTTAAAGCCTACCTGGAGCAGCAAAGCCCAGTGAATGCAGCTGACTACAATGATAAAGGTGAGATTAGCTACAAGTAACTAGGTCTCTTAATTAGAAAAGGCCTCGATTGAGGCCTTTATTGTTTCAGAAGTGCTAAGGCAAAACGGTGAACAAACCCGAGTAATTGTATTAGAGGTGCAAGCCTTGGTGCATCTTATGCTTTCTTTACGAACTGCGCCGTAATCATCATTTCTCCTGCGCCATCAACCTTACAGTCTAATTGATGGTCTTTGCCTTCAACAATGCGTCTAACTAGCGCTTTAGTGCCAATTTTTAAAACCAAAGAACTGCTTTTTACTTTTAAGTCCTTGGCCAAGGTCACTTTGTCACCTTCAGACAACAGGGTTCCGTTTGCATCCTTTACAATAATTGTTTCCGCTTCGGCTACTTCTTTGGGATTCCATTCATAGGCGCACTCAGGGCAAACAAGCTGGCTTTGATCTTGATAAACATATTCGGAGTGACAGTTTGGGCAAGGTGGGAATGACATCTATTATAAGTTCTGAATGTGAATAAAACGCTATGGTACGTTGCAATGGCATTGAGTGCGAGTATAGACGTTGTTGTTTCTTAGTTTGCTCTTTCCCCCAGACGGTTCATCTAACTGGCCTTTCATATATACATTTGCTACAAAACCGTAAGCCTATATACTTCACACTACACCAAGCATTTATCGGGCTAAATATGTTTACGATTGATTCGTTTGTACTTTATGTGAGTGATGTTCAAGACAGCATGGATTTTTACGCGAAAGCCTTTAACTGTGAACCAAGCTTACTGTCACCAACATTTGCAGCCTTGGATTTTGCTGACAATGTAAAAATCACTTTGAAGCAAACGACTGATCTAACACCTAAAAGCGAAGTAAAAGGTGGTGGTACAGAGCTTTCAATGCCCATTGCTGATAAAGAGACGTTCGATAAGCTGTTCTCAACATGGAAAAGTAAAGGTATTGAATTCGCTCAAGAAATAGAAGCATCGGTATTTGGATTTAACTTTGTGGCTGTTGACCCAGATGGACACCGTATTCGCATCTTTACCCATTAAATGAGTCCCAAAAATAAGGGGTGTTGGTGGCGTAACGGAATGCGAGTTACGCATTGCCTAAGTAGAACACCGCGCTTGGCTATAGTCGCAAAGCGGAGGTCAACTGCCATTCGTTCGTTTAAGCAATTTGCTAAGTACTAATCTTGCGCCCATTTTTGAGTTCTTCTTCATCTGGCACCTCAAATCTAGGTTCCATAAAGTTAAACATCATGTCAGTTACTTCGAAAGCATAAACCGCCGGATCTTTCTCTATATTTCGTTTATCGACACGTTGTTTACGCGTATCTGTAGGTGCGTGCAAATAGTGAATCTCAGCAGCTAGACCAAGCTCTTTAGCGCGATTAGCAAAAACATCTCTCTGATCCTTGGTGGTGAACCCAAGATCTAAAATAACGTTTCCATTTATAGCTAATATTTGTTCACTTACCTGCCAAATTTGCTCTGAGCACCTGTTTACTCTTTCCATCATCCATTCGAAATCAAGACTGGCCATGTCTTTAGCAAACAGCGTTTGCATCCACGGATCAATAGAAAACCTGATGGCCGCTATCTCTTTTGCGAGTGAAAGCGCATAGGTGGTTTTACCCACGCCAGTAGGGCCACAAACTAAAATTAATCTTGCCATGTCATTTCAACCTCTGAATAAGGAATCGCGCTTTGCTAAGCAAATATCTTAGCGCATAAATGACTTAAGCATATTGTATTGGTGTAAGCCTTTGTCAAGGCATCTTTAAACGGCTTATATCGTTTGTAAGCCCAAGAGATTAATTCTCGGAAACACTACATTGATGGTTTGTTTTTCTCTGCGCGTTCGCGTTGTTGCGTGACTAAGCAAGCCCGCTATCTTTAAGAGTAACTAAGGTCACCATCTAAGAATTCAGGAGCATAGATGAAAAGCACTATTCAATATTGGAATGTACTGGCGAAGAGCAATGCCGGCCAATGGGAAGAGATTGACGGAAGTGAAGGCCAGCTAGAACAGCTTACCTTAGCGATGGATAATGAAACTGGTGATTACACACGTTTAACTCGCTTTAAGGCTGGGGCTGATACCAAAGTCTTTGGTGGAAAGTCGCATACTTACCCAGAAGAGATTTATATTATTTCTGGGCGTTTATTTGATGAGGCCTTTGATATGTGGCTTGAGGCTGGTCATTATGCAAGCCGTCCACCGGGTGAGCGTCACGGTCCCTTTAAGTGTGAGCAAGAGTGTTTAGTATTAGAAGTGTCTTTCCCCAGCCAATCCAGCTAAGAACTTTTGGCTGAACGACTATATTTAGTGAAGATCCTTTAGCAGGATAAGGAAAACCATGAGTAACCTTTTAAAGCAGAATAAAGTCAACGCCGTTGCTTTCTATCAAATGGCTTATTTAGGTGAGCCAGCAAAAGCTGTTGAGCGGTATGTGGGTAATGAGTACATTCAACATAATCCGGTAGTGGCTAATGGTAAGCAGGGCTTCATTGATTATTTCGATGAAATGCAACGTGACTACCCCGACAAACAGATTCGATTTTTGCGCACTATTGCCGAGGGCGACATGGTTGCGTTGCACACTCATCAAACTTGGCCGGGTAACGATCAATATGTGACTATGGATTTTTTCCGCTTTGATGAAAACGGTAAAATAGTGGAACACTGGGACAGTATTCAACAAGTGCCAGAAGGCTCTGCCAATGGCAATAGTATGTTTTAGGGCATTGCTGAAACTAAAGAAAAGCCGACTTGTGAGTCGGCTATTTTGATAGAAATTTAGTGCAAGCGAGCTTAGCTAACGGCTGCGATTTTACAGATATTTTACCCAGGCTTGCTTACTGGCATGTTTATAGCGAGCAAAGGCGCGAGTAGGGAAGTACAGCAAAACAGCCAGTATGGCAGTGAGTAACCACACTTGCCAAAGCGCAGCAAATCCAAATATATCTCCAGCGTTCGGGCCAATCCCCCACATAGCTAGCTTGTAGCCAATCAATAATATGTATAAATGAAAGATGTAGAAGAACATCGGCGCTGAACCATAAGTTTTTAGCGCGTCTGTGAGTTTATTTTGGGTCTTTTCAAATAGCGCTAACAAACTTAAGGCTATGCCTAGCGTGAGCAATATAAACATTAAAGACGGCGGGTATTTGGTGAAGTTGAGAAATGACATCACGCTATCTAACCAAGTTGCACCTACTTGCCACGGCAAGTCTTCACCGTAAATATTAAATCCACGCAACACTAACATTAAGCTCAATGCCAGTAATGACAGTTTTACTAAAATACTTTGGCGTTGCTCACTGTTAAAGCGACGGCTAAATATAGGGCCAATGGCATAACCTAACAGTATTACACCAATCCACGGCAGCACAGGGTAAGAGGCAAACACAGTAAATGAGTCGCTGCTATAAAGTGGTCCACGGTCGTGCAAAATAGTCCATAAGCTGTAACCCCACTCACCGGGAGCAAATTGAATAAACTCCAAGCTATTATGGCCAAATACAATGGCTAAACCTAAGGCGGCAATCCACTTGTGTGGCAGTTTACTTAGCAAACCTAGGGTAATCATGCTTACGCCAATCGCCCAAATAACTTGCAGGTAAAGCGCGTTATAGGCACCAAACCAAGAGAAGTTAATTAAGGTTACTTCTAGCAGGACTAAAAATAGCCCTCGTTTTAATAAAAACTGCTGGGCAGAGCGCGGTGGTTTGTTAGCGGGGTTTGCATAGAGCTAGGCAGAAACACCGGTAAGAAACACAAATATTGGCGCACATAAGTGAGCCAAGATACGGGTGAAAAATAACTCTGCTTCGGTGTCTTCTATGGTGATAGGGTCGGTGATTTTATGCTGATAATAAAAGCGCTCGCGTACGTGGTCGAGCAGCATAAATACCATGACCAAACCGCGCATTATGTCGATGGAGGCGAGCCTTGGCCCTTTAGCTGGGCTGTTTTGGGGAGTTACTGTGTGTGTATTCATTCATTCTTTTCGTTTTGTGTTCGGCTTCAGCCATTGTTGCTGGGCGAATACTTCGCCCTAGCCAAGCGCTAGTGACCGAATAAGTAAGCGTGCTTAAATCTTAATTAAAGCACTAAGCGTAGTCGTAAATGCTTAAACAAAAAGAACCGGGGGCGCGCGAATGCTTTTCCCTTGGCTAAATAATGGGGAATAGAGCGTTGTTTGGGCAGTGCTAATGTCTAAATGGTTGGCCTCTACTCGTTGAGCGGGTGGGCTGACGAGTAAACTTATAGCACAACTGTGTAATAGTGATTGCGAGTGACATTGGCCATTTTTATGCTGCTCTACACTGCCACTGTTTACATGGGAATGGTGACCTGCTTCATGCATTAACTCGGCAAGCGCCAATAGACTAGTGGTTTGGCCTAAACCCACTGTCCAAATAATAAGCGCTATAGATAAAATACGATGCTGAAACATGTTTTAGTGTATTTGTGTCGGTAGTTTGTGGATATAGCAGAGCTTTTTACCAAAAATGGAGGCTGCAAGCAATTTTTCATTGGCTTACTTTAAGCTTTACTGAGCTGTTGAATAATCGGTATTTACGCTTTTGCTTTCGCGTTGGGCATTTTGTAACCCGGTAGTTTTCGAAAACCCTTCGCCTGAAATTGGTTTTTAGAGGGCTTAGCAGGTAATGCATTTAAATCAAAAGGTTTAGGCTGCTTACCTTGAGATTGATTTAACGCGTCTACCAAAGCCTCGTGATTGTGCATGTGTGGAGCCGAAAACAACATATCGTGGCTGCAGGCGTAACTGGCTATTGGGCTTAGTGCGATAAATGCAACGAGCAGATATTTTCTCATATTAGCCTCTGGGGATGTGATTGAAATAAATAAGAGCGCCAAAGGCGCTCTTTAAGTCACTGCTTAAGCGATTAACGCAAAGTGATTTTTGGGTTTTCTGCTGGTTTGTCTAACAAGCCAAAGAATGCAGGAACGGTTGCTGCGTCGCCATCTAAGGTGATGTAGCCCGCTTTCACTGCTTCAGCAAAATCTACTTTACCTACTAATAACCCTAGGAATACTGGTTTAGTAAGGTTAACTGTTGCTTTCGCTTCGCCGTTATAGCCCTTGTGGAATTGCGCCACAGAGCGACGAACTTCTAGTGCGTGAACTTCTTTAGTGTCTGAGAAGTTAAACGCAATGGTGAAGTGTTGGTCGGCGCTGCGCTCGGCATTTAAGCTAAAGCGAAGTGCGTTAACAAGTTGCGAAGGTTCAAACTCAGCCATTAAATCAGGGGCTTGAAGGTTGATTTTCTTCGAGTAATCAATGGTACCGTCTAATTCTTGAGCAGAGGTTAGGTACCAGTTACGCCAGTTGTTATTGGTTTCACGGTAACCTAGTTCACGTAAGGCTTTAGCTTTAAGCAGACGAGGTTGCATGTCATCAAGGTCGACACGAATGACGTGAGTAGTAAGCTCTGCGCTCCATTGGTAATCGCCATTGTCAAATGCGTCGATAGCGAACTTCATCATTTTGGCTTTGCCGCCCACCATCTCAACATAGCGTTGAGACGCATCTACCGAGTAGGTCGCGTTTAGTGTTGTTGGGTCACCATCAAACCAGCCCATTTCACCTACAAAGATTTGCTTAGCAGCATGGCGAATAGAACCGTAGAAGTCACCTAACCATGGGTGGTTTTCTAGGTGCTTAGGCAACTTAATTTCACGGATCAAATCTTCTTGAGTAGAGCCGTTGTTAATCGCTTTAATTGATTGGTCGTAAGTAAACTGAATCGCATCTCGGTAAGCCGTTAGCGTGTTGTCTACGTGCTTAGCACCAACCACTGGGCGACCATGAGATAACATCATTGTTTCTGCTTGGTATTCACGAAGTACGTCGATACCAGGGAACCAAATGCTTGGGTCACGGTATTTAGTGCCACGAATGGTGTGCAAGTTAGGGAAGCTTTCGCCTTGGATTACTTCAGAACCAAACAGTAAGTTAGCTTCTGGGAAGTAGGCAGTGATTTCGTCAGACGCTTCAGAAGGAACGTGTTTGAACTCAACCTTAACACCAGCAATGTCCATCTCTAATACGCCGTTAAAACCTTCAACTAGGGTATTAGGGGCAATAAGGCTGTGTTCGCGAATTTCAAAATCTGGACCTAGGCCACCGTTAATTCGGCCACCTTCTTCTACGCTAAGTAGAGTTCCTAATGAGTAGTCAACGCGGAAACCAAGTGCCGGACCAGTACCGCCCATAGAGCCTTTAACAACGTTAGTCATAAAGGTATCGTGAGCAATAATTAAGGCATCTTCTGCGCCTTCAATACCACGTACGCCGGCGTAGTGATCTGGGTGCCAGTGCGAGTACATAACTGCTGCAACAGGCTTTTTGTTGCCAGTTACTTTACGGAAATCAGCCATTACGTCTTGCATTTTGTCTACTGACTCAACCGGATCAAGAATGATAAGGCCGTCGGTACCGTCAACAATCATTGGAGAGGTTAAGCCGTAACCGTAAACTTGAAAGTACTTATCTTGGTATGCAAATAAACCCTTATCCATTTTCTGCGAGTGTGCAGTTAACTGTGGGTGAACTTTGTCTGATTTAGCATCAAAGGCATCGTTGCCACCGGTAGGGATCCACTTCATGTCTTGGTTTTCACCATGCCAGTAGTGAGTTGCACCAGAGTCTTCACCTAAGTAGTAATCGTGTGAAAGAGTAGGAATGGTAATTTCTACGCCATCAAAACGGTGACTATGGTTGTCGCCCGCAACCGCTAGGTTTGCTAAGCCAGAGGCAATAAGTACAGATAAAGCAATGCTTGTTTTTTTCATATCGAAGCTAGGCCTTGTTTACGTTTAAGTTGGCACTACGCTACGCCAAAGCATTATCGCTTTGCTGATATGTGATATAAGATATCTAATAGTTGATGGGTAAAAAGCAGAATTATTAACTTATGAAACATTCAGACTACAGCCTAATTCCTACCTTTGTGGCGATAGTGGAAGAGCGAAATTACAGTAAGGCCGCTAAACGGTTGGGCATTAGCCAATCGGCTGTGAGCCAGAGTGTGACTCGCCTACGCGACATTTTTAAAGATAACTTGTTTACTCGCGGTAGCCACGGTGTAGAGCCCACCCCCTATGCCATGGATATTTATCCTGCCTTGGCCAACTCGGTAGAAAGTATTGCTCATATGTTGCCAGAGCAACGCCACTTTAATCCGGCTAAATGCCAACGCCAGTTTACTATTGCGGCTTTAAGCGTATTCAGTTTCACTTTATTTCCGCAGTTATCAAAACGCTTATTTGAACAAGCCCCGTTGGCCTCGGTAAAAACCGAACCTTTGTTTGGGCAAGATATGATCAGCTTATTGCGCACCCATCAATGTGATTTGCTGATTGAAGCTGAATCAAACCGCTACCCCAATTTACGCTCGCAAGTGGTCATGCAAGATAAGTTAGCGGTGGTGTGCAGAGCACAACACCCAAGAGTTAGTGGTAGTGAAATTAATCTAGAGCAATATTTGAGTGAGCAACATGTTATTCACTCCCAGCCGGAGCAAAAGTTTGGTTACCTCGGTGACATGGGAATAGCGGGCCTAACAGAGAGGCGGGTTGCCTGGCAGGCGAGCGGCATTATGGACATGTTACCGCTTATTGCCCAAAGTGATTGCATGGGCATATTACCTGAGCGATTAGCCTCTCAGCATTGCCAGCACTTTGGCTTAAAGCCCTTACGTGCAGACTTTTTGCCTGCGCAAATAGTGGTGAGCATGTATTGGCATCCTTCACGTACGAATGACCCTGCGCATCGCTGGTTAAGAGATCAATGTTTGTTGTCGGGTCAGACATGAGCCGATTGAGCACGCTTTAATCATTTGCTTAACTTATTGATTTAGTTTCTATTTACAAAGAAAGTTTGTTGCTAAAGTAGCACTGCTTTTATTTGATAAATAGGGATTTTAATGAAACAAGCAGTACTATTAATCATCGGTGTATTGGCACTAAGCGGATGCAATTCTCAAGCGACTCCCACTGGCAAAGCCTGTATGGGATCGCGAGGCGGCTCATTGGTAGAGGGCTTAGAAAATCAGTGTAAAGCCGGCGATGCCATTGCCACTAAAGAGCCAACTTATTATTGTGATTTTAATTATGCGATTGCCTACAACGGCTATAATTCGGCCATGTGTATTTATAGCGGCAAGCGCAAAGATGAGCGCACAGCAGGTTAGCCATTACTTGCTTCTCTAATAACTAAAAAGGCAGCACTTATTGTGCTGCCTTTTGTTTTTCAGTTTGTTTCGTCGCGTTAGCTGTTATCTATCACTTCAGCGGTGACTTCATTTCCGCTACGTTGGCCTTCGCTAAATGCTTTTACGTTAAGCAAAGTTGTGTCGGCAATGCTCTGCAAGGCTTCTTGGGTTAAGAAGGCTTGGTGGCCAGTAAAGATAACGTTATGACAAGCCGACAAACGGCGGAATACGTCATCAAGGATTACTTCAGCTGACAAATCTTCAAAGAACAGCTCTTTTTCATGCTCGTATACATCTAAAGCTAAGCCGCCTAAGGTGCCATCTTTTAGCGCTTCAATACAGGCAGTAGAATCCACTAACTTGCCGCGACTCGTGTTAATAAGCAGGGTGCCTTTTTGCATTTGGCTAAAGGCAGACTTACCAATTAAATAGGTATTTTCGGCAGTAAGCGGGCAGTGCAAGCTAATGATTTGTGATTGTGCCAAAAGCTCTGCCATGGTCACGTATTCAATACCCAAATCAATTGCTGCTTGGTTTGGATAAGGGTCAAAGGCGATAACTTTACAGCCAAAGCCTTTTAAAATACGCGCAGTAGCCAAGCCAATTTTGCCGGTACCTATTACCCCAGCGGTTTTACCGAAGATGTTCATGCCGGTTAACCCTTCTAACGAGAAGTTGGCATCGCGGGTACGTTGGTAGGCTTTGTGAATACGGCGGTTTAGCGTCATCATTAATGCGATGGCGTGTTCGGCCACCGCTTCTGGCGAGTAGGCTGGTACTCGAGAAACGGTAATGCCTAGCTGCTCTGCTTTGGCCAAATCAACATTATTAAAACCGGCACAACGTAGCAATACCAGTTTAATGCCGTGATTGTGCAGCTCTTCTAAAGTTGCTGCCGACAGGTCATCGTTTACAAAGGCACATACTGCATCTGCGCCATGCGCTAAACGCGCCGTTTTAGCAGATAAGGCGATGTCGAAATATTCTATGCTAATGGCTGAAGAAGTATTTTGGGCATCAAAATGGTCACGGTCGTAGCGCTTAGCGCTGAAAAAACTGATCTTCATAGCGGCTCCTAAAACAATAGTAGCTAACGATAGCTTGTTTTGTAATTTTATTACATAATAGCGTCATTGAATAACAAAAGTCGACAGAAGTTATGAGAAAGTTTCAGAAATCAGCTGTTCTAGAAATTGCCTCCGGCCTATTGGTTATTTATGCCGCTTTATGGCTTGGTCGTTGGCTGGGCGAACTTAGCGGAAACCTTCTCCCTGCAAGCATTATGGGTATGTTGCTGCTTACCACAGCTTTGCAACTCCGCTGGGTAAAGCTGGCTTGGGTAGAGCGTACCGCAAATCAATTTGTGCGCTGGATGTCCCTGTTGTTTGTGCCTATTAGCATCGGCTTAGTGGAGCACATTGAAACTTTATTACAGGCGCTGCCGGCTATGTTGGTCACCTGTGCCTTCGCTACCTTAATATTGTTAGTGGTAATTGGTAAGCTTTACCAGCATTGGGAGCTAAAAAGCGACTCAAATAATACCCAGCAATCAGCGGTAAATGAGGATGCTAAATAATGATTAACTTCCTCTATCTTCCACTCACTATTGCCTTATTTATTGCCGCTAAGCATTTTCAGCAGCGCTTTTCTGTTACCTGGCTTAATCCGGTTCTTATTACCCTAACTATTTTGGTGATTGCCTTACTAGCCTTAGATATCCCTTTTGCCGACTATAACCAATACAGTGGTTGGCTTAGTAAGCTATTAGAGCCAGCAGTGGTGGCCTTAGGTGTGCCTCTTTACAAGCAGCTTTATGAGATAAAGTCAGAGTTACCACGCATTGCGATAACCATACTGGTGGCGGCTGCTGTCGCTATTAGCTCAACGGTAGCAATGGCGTTAATGGTAGGTGCTTCGCCGGAAATAGCCGCCTCACTAGCACCCAAGTCGGTTACCACACCAATTGCGGTGCTCATTAGTGAGCAAGTGGCGGGTGAGCCAGCATTAACCGCCATTGCTGTTCTGATTACCGGCTTGGTGGGGGCGGTGGTTGGTATTCCAGTATTAAAACTATGTGGGGTACATTCAAGTAAAGCGCAGGGCATTGCTATGGGTACTGCCTGCCATGCTTTAGGCACCGCACGTATTGCTGAAGAAGGCCACCAACATGGCGCATACAGCGCGTTAGCTTTGGTATTAAGCGCGACATTTAGCGCCTTACTTTGTCCGCTAATTGTGCCGCTGTTTGCTTAAATTAACCTTAATAACAGCCCGATGCCTTTAGATTTTTTTGGACAAAAGCCTGTTGGCCCAAGCGATTGGTGCAACAGGCCTTTGGACATCAATGAGTCCATCTAAAATCTCAGAGATTTACTGCTTAACATCGTCAATTTAAGTACGACAATACTTGCCATGAACACTGTTCTAGGTCACCTCTTAGGTTTCGCGTTTATGCTAGGGTTGTCGGCTTGCGTTTAGAGTTTAAGTTCTGAACACGAATCACGCCGTAAGGTTGTTGTTTTTAGCCCTATTTATGAGGGTTAGAAACCTAATTATTACCAATCAACAGGGGGCGGTCTTCTTATTCCTTTACTAGAATAAGTAAACTTTTCGTTATGCAATTTAAATCTCAAAAATACAGTATAAACTCAACTGACTATGAAGTTGGTCAAGACAACATAAGCAAGTGGGGTATGGATGTACATAACTCCGTTTTCATTGCTTCAGCGGGTTTATCAATTCTATTTATTGTCGCTCTTCTTATCCTTTCGCCCGCCGAAGCAAAGGCCGCTATTGATACCGTTAAAGCTGCAGCTTTATCCAAATTCGATTTTGTTTTCATGTGGAGCGCAAACATCATATTGATTTTTGCTATTGGTATCGCTTTTTCCCCATTAGGGAAAATTCGATTAGGTGGTGATAATGCCAAAACTGACTATTCCACGGTTTCGTGGATCGCCATGTTGTTTGCAGCAGGCATGGGAATTGGGCTTATATTTTGGGGAGTTGCCGAGCCAACAGCCTTCTACACCAATTGGTTTGGTACACCCTTAGATGTCGCGCCATTTACACCAGAAGGTCGTGAACTAGCGCTCGGCGCATCCCTTTTCCACTGGGGATTTCATGCTTGGGCAATATACGGAATGACAGCCTTATGTCTAGCATATTTTGTGTATAACAAAGGCCTGCCACTTTCAATTCGCTCCATTTTTTACCCACTACTAGGCGACAAAGTATGGGGAAGAATTGGTGACCTTATTGATGTTATGGCGGTATTGGTTGTTTTATTTGGCCTTGCTACCTCACTTGGTCTAGGTGGCTCGCAAGCAGCAAGTGGAATCAGCCATGTATTTGGTGTTGATAACAGCCTTTTCCTTCAAATAGCCATTATTCTATCAATTATGGGGCTAGCCATTGTCTCCATCATTAGAGGCATGGACGGCGGCGTAAAACTGTTGAGCAACATCAACATGATTATTGCTTTTGTATTCCTTGGTGTTCTTGGCCTTCTAAATTTCACCACTGTCTTCGACTCATTAATGACAGGCCTTGTCGGGTATGTGAAAAACATCATTCCCCTAAGTCAAAACTCTGGTCGTGACGATACTACGTGGCTACATGGCTGGACCGTATTTTACTGGGCTTGGTGGATAGCTTATGCGCCATTGTTCGGTATGTTTGTTGCGCGAATTTCAAAAGGGCGAACAGTTCGCGAATTCTTAGTTTGTGTATTGTGTATTCCTACCGCAGTAACAACTGCTTGGATGTCCTTTTTTGGCGGTATCGCTATTCAACAAATCATAGATAAAATTGGGCTGCTAGGTGCTGATCAAGGTATTGCCGATGTCTCATTAAGTTTGTTCTACATGCTCGATGCTTACCCAATGGGCAATATGTTATCAATCATTGCTATCGCACTGATCATCGTATTCTTTGTTACTACTCTAGATTCTGGCTCTATCGTAGTTGATAGCATGACAGCTGGAGGCAAGCTGGAATTGCCAATTATACAGAAGGTTTTTTGGGCGGTTATCTCTGCTCTTATTGCTATGTTGATGTTGTGGATCGGTGGTACCGACTCCGTTCAGGCGCTGCAGTCAATCACCATCATCGCCGCGCTACCTTTTGCGGTTATCTTGGTAATAGGCTGTATCAGTTTATTGAAAGGCCTATATTCAGAGGTCGAGCAACCTCTACTAGCCCGAGATTAAGAGCGCTTAACATTCTAGAAGGGGGATATCTCGGTAAGTTAGAGATATCCCTCATATAGAACTGCTTACCACTGTTCGTGTCAGCGCGTTAGCCTTGGTATTAAGCGCGACATTTAGCGCCTTACTTTGTCCGTTAATTGTGCCGCTGTTTGCTTGATGGCTTAAACTTGTTTTTGGACAGAAATGAGATAGGTCTCGGATGTCCAACAGCTTCTCTAAAATAGTAATGATCAGACTTTATTGTCTGCTGACAGAAGGAATTAAAAGTGAGATCTGAACAAAAGAGCATCCTTACGGGCAAACTCTTGTGTAATTGTATCAAGCACTACGAGCATTCTTTATTGTTCCTGCACAGTTGTAATGGAGCCTTGACTACAAAGACACATGCGAAGTTTTGGTATTAAGGCTAAGCAGGTTAGCCCAATCGTTAACCATCGCGGTAGAAGGGCCCCTTTTTTTATTAATGGTTATGAAATGTTGGAAGGTATCAAACCATATACGCAGGATTTGCAGGTGGAGATGCTCAGTAAATTAGAGGGAAGTGTGGTCAATGTTATTGATAAAGCAGGTTAATATAGTCTTTCTATTTGACAGCTAAGGATTAAAAGTACGGTAAGAGTTGAATATAATTATATGTGTACGGATAACATGCCCTCTAGGTTAAAAGGGCTGTCAGTAAATGTGAAAGATACATATGGGGTTCCGAGACGGTGCTAGTTAGGATTTCTGCTCCAAACGCGAAAGATGAGCATTATTTAGTCGATGTGAGTCAGCTAAGAGAAATAGTGGATGAAGAGGATTTAGCCTGCAGAGAGTCTGCCATTATTAACGATGCTTATCATCAACACTGGTTCTCTGAGGGGGAGGATCCGGTAAAGGAATTTGCTTTGCCGGTTATATACTTGAGACATGGTATCGCCAAGTTTATTAATGGTAGGCACAGAACTCTAGTGTTGAGTAAGCACCTAAACGCGATCCCCATGGCCATCGCCGCGCTTCAAACTGCGCCGTTTGTGAGTAAAGCGGAGTTTGCACTAAACTGTGAAACACTCAGTCGCTTAGTGATAAGAAAAATTAAGTCAGATGAAGTATTCACTTTCCCTGAACTGCCTGTTGAATACCTTGGTTTTGATTTGAACCTTGGTAAGTAATTAATATTTAGACGCGATATTGCCTCCCTCTTTCACATAGATATTTTATGTACATATTATCCACCCTCAACGAGAAAATACAATGAATCGCTTTTGGTTCATTCGTAACAGCATCTTGATGATTAATTCACCTTTTCGCGACTGAGCTCAATAAAAACTCTAAATTACAGAGGGTTGTTGAGTGTTTGAAAATTTAATCGTGTGTACAATGCTTAATATAAGAATCGTGTGGAAAGACTACAGGGAGTAGTCTTAATAAGGACGTTGAATGGAAGACAACAATGCAGCAAGCGCTAAGAAAAAAGCAAAAATAAATGTCATTCTTGAATATCCTCTTGCCTCTGTGCTCTCTGTATTGTATCTAGGCTTTTCGGTGGTTGGGTACATATATGGAGAGTTTCTATTTAGAGATTTCAATGTCCGCATTGTCAATTATTTAGAGCCCTATGACTACTTTACCTTGTTTCTCAAAGCCCCAATAAACAACATTACCACCAGCTGCATCAACCTCATTATCCTAATACTGTTTGCAAAAATTTTAGACGTTCTTATTGAGACTGACTTGGAGCTTTCTAAGAATAAAACGGAGCAACTCCTTAAAAGGTTGGAAGGAGGAGTCACGGAATTTTATAAAGACCGAGGATTTCCCGTTGAGCTGTTGATGGTGATGAGCATACTTTTGATGATTGCCACATTACTGGATCTGCACCTTGAAACTATGACCTCACTGGCATTGTTTATTGTACCAGAGCATTTGTTGTCCCAAACCATGGGCCTTCCACACTACTATAGTTCCAATACCATTTTTTTATCTGTTCAAGTAGGTGGCATGTTTGTTATGGCACTATTAAAGCTCAGGAGGAAATTACGCTTATATAACATGTTGCGAGATAGTGCACTTAGGTACTATGGGCTGCCTGCTCGAAAAAGAAAAGCCGCAGCACTTTGGAAACGTATTTTGATCCTTGGTTCGATTGCAATTTTTTTATTTTTATTTAGCACTAGATCTCTTTGGCCATTTTTCTTACATCCTAATGGCAATTACGACAATATTGATAAAGTCATTTCTTCCGGTCAAACGACGCTGAGTTATCTTGAGAAAAAAGATACTGTGTATGGCCAAGCTTACAGAAAATACTATAATGGGACAAAGAGTGATTACTTTGATCACCTATACCCTCCAGTAAAGCTGCACATGAATATCATCAACGCCAAGAATAACCCTGACTGGCTCAACAGCGACACTCAAATGAGGCTGTTGTATGGTTCATCAAAGTACTATTTTTTGTTAGAACAGGAAAAGCAGCGGGTACATATCGTTCCCAACGCATTAGTAATAAGTCTGACGCTACTATAAAGGTCTGCAGGACCTAGTGATGTATCTTAACTTGCACAAGCGGGTAGAAGTAAGGCTGGTAAGGCCTGAGAACACCCGACACTTTTTATGATAAAAATGTAACTAACCTTAATCTAAACACGTTTTGGGGCAGAAACGTGTATGTGGGTCTATTGTCTGCTAAATGATAAACAAAAGCCGCAGTTTGTTACTGTGGCTTTTTAGTTTTAGCTTGGAGGTATACGGCGCTAAGCAGAGCCTTTGGCAATCAATAAGTCACCATGTAGAGCAACAAACTTATCGTAAAGCTGCTCTTCGCTTTCTTTATGCGCCGGGTCTACCGCGATGCAATCAATTGGGCATACATCAATGCAAGTAGGGCGCTCGTAGTGGCCTTTACATTCGGTGCAGCGTTCTGGGTCGATAACCGTAATAATGCCATCGTAAGAAATAGCTTGGTTAGGACATTCTGGCTCGCACATGTCGCAGTTGATGCACTTTTTGCTAATTAGCAGGGCCATTGCTTAAGCCTTCACTTCGCCAGCTTGATGCGGGTTACGGGTATCTTGTCCAGATTGTAAGTTACGCATAATTAGCGCGTGCTCTAAATCTACATTCTCTGGCACTGGTAAAAATACCGTGTGGCCACTGCCTTTGGCGTCGTCAATTAGCTCACCTTTTTTGTTTTCTAGGTGGTCTAATTTAAAGTTAAGGTTGCCTTGTGGCGTCATTAACTCAAGGGTGTCACCTAATAAGAACTTGTTCTTAACGGTGACTTCAGCAAGGCCAGCAGCGTTACGACCCGCCACTTCGCCCACAAACTGTTGAGTATCGCTAATCGAATAGCCATAGTCGTAGTTTTGGTATTCGTCGTGAGTATGACGGCGCAAGAAGCCTTCGGTGTAGCCACGGTGGGCAAGGTTTTCTAAGGTACCCATTAGGCTTGGGTCGAAAGGCTTGCCTGCAACTGCATCGTTAATCGCTTGGCGATAAACCTGAGCGGTACGGGCGCAGTAATAAAAAGACTTAGTACGGCCTTCAATTTTAAGCGAGTGCACACCCATTTTAGTCAAACGTTCTACGTGTTGTATCGCACGTAAATCTTTAGAGTTCATAATGTAGGTGCCGTGCTCGTCTTCAAAAGCGGGCATGTATTCGTTAGGGCGGCCTTGTTCTTGAAGCAAGAATACTTGGTCGCTAGGGGCGCCAGCGCCTAAAGTTGGCTCTACTATTTGTGGTTGGGCGGCAATAATATCGCCCACTTCGTTTTCTTTGGCTTCGTGTGCATTGTATTTCCAGCGGCAAGAGTTAGTACAGGTGCCTTGGTTAGGGTCGCGCTTGTTAATGTAGCCAGACAACAAACAGCGGCCAGAGTAGGCCATACATAAGGCGCCATGCACAAACACTTCAAGTTCCATTTCTGGCACTTGCATACGAATTTCTTCGATTTCGTCTAGCGATAACTCGCGCGACAAAATAACCCGTTCAACCCCTTGCTGGTGCCAAAACTTAACGGTTGCCCAGTTAATCGCGTTGGCTTGAACCGACAAGTGAATAGTTTGGTCTGGAAAGGCTTCTCGCACCATCATAATCATGCCTGGATCAGACATAATTAAGGCATCAGGCTTCATGGCAATAATTGGCTCAATGTCGCGCAGGTAAGTTTTTAACTTAGCGTTGTGCGGGGCAATGTTACTTACCATGTAGAGCTTTTTGTTTTGCGCGTGAGCTTCGTTGATCGCTAGCTGTAAATTCTCGGCATTAAATTCGTTATTACGAACACGCAAAGAGTAACGAGGCTGACCTGCGTAAACTGCGTCTGCACCGTAGGCAAAAGCGTAACGCATGTTTTTTAAGCTGCCAGCAGGTGACAGTAATTCTGGTGTAAACATCAAAGCTCCGGGTCTGAGTCGAATCATTGAGGAAGGCTGCGAGCAGCACAATAAGGGCGCGCATTTTACGCGGAGAGAACAGGGCTTGCAATGCTTTTGGCTAAAAAATCACCAACCAATTAATAAGTACTTGAAACTATGTTAATGGTTGGTGAATGAGGTAAGTAACTGTGGGGACTTAGCTGGTTAATTCGCCGCCTAAGGCTGCAATAAGATCAGGGATCATTTTAGTCAGCTCGCCACTGGTTAGGGCGAAATCGGCATCAAACCGAGCGGCAACATCACTTTTATCAATGTCTTCGTTTTGCTCAGTGATGGTATCGGTAAACTTAACGCCTTTAATGCTCATGTCTTCGCTAATTAAAAAGCGAATAGAATCAGCCCAAGTCAGCTCTAGTTTAGTCACGAATTTGTCGGCATCTAGGTGTACTTTGATTTCATCGCTGAATAAGTCTTGTTCTTTACAACGAATAATACCGCCGCCTTCTAGCGCGCTGCGCAGTTCGGCTTCTTCACCTAGTTCAAAGTTAGCTGGAATGGCTTTTTCGTTTAGCCAGTCAGTCATGGTCACATCTGCTTGGTTGGCTAATTTAATCGGGGTAACCGGCAAACTGCCTAAAGACTTACGCAATAATGAAATCACTTCCTCGGCTTTTTTGGCGCTACCTGCGTCAACAGCAATTAAGTTGTTATCTGGGCTTACCCAAGCGTAAGTTAGGCTAGTGCGAGAAAATGCGCGCGGTAATAGCGTCATCACAATTTCTTCTTTTAGTGCGTCTTTCTCTGCTTTTTTAAGCGGGCGTTGTTGCTCTTGCTCAATTAACTCAACTTTGTCGGCTAAGGTATCGCGAATCACCGATGCCGGTAGCATCTTTTCTTCTTTCTTGGCACATACCAAGTATTCGTTACCGATAACGTGAGTAAGGCTTTGGCCAAATTTGCCCATTGGCGTTACCCAACCAAATTTGCTGATGTCTTGGCTTCCGCAAGGGCTAAAGCTTAACTCGTCTAACGTAGCGTCTAGCTTTTCTGGTTCAAGTTCCAGTTCTTTGGTAATTCGGAACAGCATTAGATTTTTAAACCACATAACGGAATAGCTCTTTGATAAATTAGGGGCGCTATTCTACCAAAACTGATTGACTTGTCAGGCGGCAATGTTGGTTTTTTTGAGGCGCTGAATGTGGACTTAAAATTAATCTTGGGGCTTTAACAAGAGCGGTAAATCAAAAGCATGGCTTATTGTGCTTTCTTGTACGCCTTTAAAGATGCCGTAAATGTATATTTTCTAAATGTATTTTATCTTGAGAGAGCAGAGTAATCTACCTATTATCAATATATTAGCGCTAGGTTGCAGAGTGAATTAGTGAATAACTACGCCGTCGAATCTTGCCGCTATTGCTTAGTGCTAATTGAGTAAACAAAGGAGGTCATTTGCCTAAGGTATTTGTGTTTGGAACCTTGAAAGAAGGATTCCCTAACTATCGGTCGAATAGCGGCGTTCGATTTCGGGGTGAGTTTGAAACAATTGAACGTTACCCTTTGTATCTTGTGGGAGAGCGCTATTCACCTTGGTTAGTTTTGCAAAAAGGTTCAGGAAGTCGAATTTCAGGGCAGGTATTTCAAGTCTCTGATAAAGCACTCGCTGTAATGGATAAATTGGAACGTATTACCGAGCCAGATGGCTATAACAGGGTTGAGATGTGTGTTCGTTGTAAGGTTAGCAATAACCCGTTTGTTGTATATGCTTATGGTAAACCTAGAGAGCAGGTAAACCCTAAGGACGTTAAACGAGAACTAACGGGCGAGTACTCGGCTGAGGATGCTCAGCTTTACCGTCGCCGTTCTTCTTAGCGCTTGGTTTGGCATAGGGCAGAGTGAGTGAGGTTCTTTATACTTTGTCTAAGCGATAGTGCTGTCGCTAGCGATTAACCATTCTATGTTATTCAGGAGTAGCTGCTTGTCTACAGTCATTCTGCAAGGCTTTATCATAGTTAGCGACGCCAATCTTGAAACGGTAAAATGTGCGCTGATTCATCACAAACAACTCACCTTAGCCGAAGAAGGCTGTTTGGTGTTTAGGGTTGAGCCTGATGAGATTAATCCGAAGCAATTTAATGTGTATGAAGTGTTTATTAACCAAGCTGCATTTGACTGTCATCAAGCTAGGGTTAAAGCCTCATATTGGGGCGAGGTAACCAAAGATCTTGAAAGGCATTATCAGATAACCACAGCCTAAGCTAAAATTGAAAGCCTTATTTCCAGACTGCGCAAAGCACTGACTTATAAAAAAGGCCTCAAACAGAGGCCTTTTTTTGTTACTTAGTTTTTGCTTCTTACTGCTCGATCAATACCGCTTCATCTAGCATAAAAGAGCTTCCGCTAGCGGGACCAAAGAAGTGCAGGGCGGCTTCTTTTAGGGTGCCTGTATAATTAAGCGTAAACTGGCTGCTAAGTGGCGACCATGCCGTGGTGCCAGTTACTTGATCAAGGCGTACCCAGTGGTAACCGCTGCTATCTTGGTAGTAAAGGCGGGTTTCAATTTTATCTGAACCTGATGCCATGCGAACCCAAGCGTCTAATTGGTAGGCAGCGCCGTTTTTAAGTTTAGTGGTGATTAGCTGTTTAGGGCCGTGATACCACTCGGTTCGCTTGCTACTAGATAGCCCATAGTTACCTAAATAGGCAGTATCTGTAACGCGAGTAGTGGCCGAATATCCCGACTGCCAACTCGCAGCGTTGCCTGATTCAAAGCTACCATTACCTAATAGGTTGACAGGCTCTTGAGGCGGAATGTCTGCTCCTAAGCTGACTACCGACACTTGGTCTAAATAAAACTCGCGACCTGCTTCTGGGCCATAGAACATCAAATAAGCTGACTCGATGCTGGTGGAGCTAGACAAATCTAACTCTGCAACAAACTCGCTCCATTGCTCACCGTTCATCGCGCTTTTGCCAAGACTTATGAAGCGGAAGCCATTGTTATCGGTAATTGCTAAGGTAGCCTGAGCGGGTTGAGAGCCTGTGCCTAGCAGTTTAACCGAGCCTTTAATTTGATATTTTTGCCCCGGTGTTAGTTCCTTGCTTAAGTAAATAGCAGGACCCGCATAGTTTTTCGTTCGCCCATGCGAGCGTAAACTGTATTCGCCAGTTGCGCGGGCCATCGCCGATTCGCTCACTTGTGAATTGTACTGACCAAGCCAAGGTGCTAATCCTTGTTCAAAACTGGCATTACTTACCAAGTTGCCTTCAATCTCTGGCACTGGATTGATGGGATCGGCTTCTTCACCGCCATTAGGATTTTGGTTTACTAAGCTAACTTGGTCTAAGTAGAATTCACGGCCTACTTCTGGGCCATAGAACAATATATAAGCGCCTTTTAAGTTTGTGCTAGTGGTTAAATCAATAGTGCCTTCAAGCGTTACCCAACCGTCTGGATTAATCATTGTTGCGCCAATTGATTGAAAACGATGTCCGTTTTGGTCTTCTACCGACAGCGTGGCGTTTAGTTTTTGACTGCCTTCACCAAGCAGTTTTATCGCTGCTGAGTAATTGTATTTTTCACCCGCTTGTAATTTGTTGCTTAACTGAAACGCCGGGCCTGCATAGCTGTATTTACGATCGTATGAACGTAAGCTTTTCTCACCGGTAAAACGACGTACATCGTTAAGGGCTATCGCTGAATCATATTGACCAAACCACGGCGTTAAGCCTTCTTCAAAGCTAGCGTTAGTGATGATGTTGTCGTCGATAACCGGTACTGGGTTAATTGGATCTGGCACTATCGGTTCAACAGGATCTACGGGATCTACTGGGTCAACGGGGTCTACTGGATCTACAGGGTCAACAGGGTCTACCGGGTCAACAGGGTCTACCGGGTCAACGGGGTCTACCGGATCAACGGGGTCTACAGGATCGACAACCTTAGAAGGATAGAAGGCGGCCATTTGTGCAGAAATTTGGTTTACCGCTAAGGCTGAGTCTGCGCTGTTAGAGAAGGATGCGTCTACCCCGCAAGGTTGGTTCTTACAACTGGCAATGCGTGGATTAGAGAATACGTCTACCGATGGCGCATTATATAAGTGAGCGTAAGCCATAATAGTGGCAAAACTATAATCTACGCCGTGGCCCATGCCATATGGAAAAACCCCACCAGCGGTGTCTTGTTTGCGGTCGTGGGCTAGGCCCATATTGTGGCCAACCTCGTGAGCAAACGTTGCCCCACCGCAGTTAGAGCCTGAGATAGAGTACATGTAGTTTTTGAACCAATCGTTCATTTTCCCATTACTACCAGTACCAACATAACCTAAACCACAAATACCTCCCGTGGCCTTGGTTAGCATGGCCACTACATCAGCGCCATATTCGGCGCGCAGCTCTTTTACTTGGGCGTTATTTACTAAATTGTCTAAGGCTGTTCCATCTAACGCGGTAGCGTTTACGCCGGTAAATTTTTGTTGGTGTACTAAACGCATTCGAACACTCATGTTACTGGCTTCGTATGCTGAGTTGCTATATGCGACTATTTGGTTGATGTAGGTTTCTATTGCACCGCGGCGGTCAACTTCTGCTGCATCATCGTAAAGCACCATTACATCAATGGTATCTAGTGCCAGCGCTTGGTTAGCGCTAAGCGCAATAGTGCACGTTAATGCTGCACCTGAGAGTGATTTTAACCACGATGACTTAATTGTTTTTTTCATCTCATTTCCTTTGATTGGCCACTAAGCTCGCGGCATCCTTGCTGTGTAAGTAGGTTTTATTGTTGTTATTTAGATTTCTGGTGTTGGTTGCTGATGGTTATTTGGATTTGGCACGATGAAATCAGGTTTAGAAAAGTCTTGTAGATTGTGTAAGTCAGTCGCCGAGGCTATCCACCCGTCAGCGTTATTGCTCTCTATTACATATGACCCTTGCGGTGTGGTGACATTGCCAAAGGTGCCATGTTCGCCGTGGGTGAATACCACTGAATAACTATGTCCATCAAGGTCAAGTATCTTGCCAGTAATTGTTCGGTCACCGTTTTGGTGAAATTTTACTTGGGTACCTAACACTTCAAAGTGTTGATCTATTTGTGGAATATGCAGGTCAAATTGTTTGCCATCGGTAATAGATGTGAATGCTAATGAGTTGAGCTCAAAGTACGCTCGATTTACTCGAGGATCCTCAATGTCCTGATAATCACTGGGAACACCTTGTTCTGAACCGCGCCATAGTGTTAGGTCTGCGGTTTCGGTAATGGCAGAGGGTGGAACGAGGCTAGGCTCGGCGATGTTCTCCGGTAATTGAGGCTGCTGTAGCCTTGTTTGAGAAAGTGATGTCTCATTTGCGCTGGGTGGGGTTGGTTTGGGTTGAGTGACGGTTCCTGCTAAGGAATTGTCTGGGTGAAGATGATGGACTTGTCCTGGTTGGCGGGCGTTAGAGCTGATGTAATAAACACTGCCACAAACCACCGATAAAACAATATAATATGACAATTTGTTGAAGCCCATAAAAACACTCCTTGTGCTACTTAAATTTGGGTGAATCGATAGATGATTGCGATTATATATTTTTGCTGAAAAACGCTCAGAAGGTGACGTGTCGGTTAGTCACTTATATGCGTAAATCTAGAATAAAAAATCATGTTGCTTTCTCGTTTTTGTCAAATGTAAACCACCGTGATGGCTACATCATCAAAAGAGCAAAAACTCTACATCTTAACCACAATTCTATTTTTACAGTTGGTTATGAGTTAATTGAGCGAATAGTAAATAATATTAAGCCTATTTGCCAGAGACTTTTACAAAAAATATAGCATCTGCTGATGTTTTGTATTTATGCATTTTAAATCGGCTTTTAGGAAATATTGAAGCGTATCGCGCTAGCTACCTTGTAAAGTAGCGAGCTCGGTAAATAATTGTAGCTGGCGGCGATTATTTCTCTTATGTTTTGTTATTCACTTTAATGAATTATTTCTTAGGGCTATTTTTGTTGTGGCAGGTTTTGCAAAAATGCAGTGAATACCTAGGGCGGCTTGCTGGTTTGGCGTAAACTAAGTTGGTTAAGTGCATTATAAACCTCGTTGTTGTTGGAGATATTTATGAGAAAAATTGTTTTGGCGTTTGCCTCCTTGCTGTTTATATCAACGTCACATGCTGAATTAGCTAATTTGCCTTCGCAGTTAAGTATCGAAAACGTGAAAGAAGTTAAACAAGGCCTTTTGGTTGCCGTGTTACCTGCACCTAGCATCAATAGTTGTCCCGCAAGCCAAGGAGGTTTGTATTTACTCAGTGAGCATCCGCAGTTTGAAGAATACTCTTTATTGCTCACTCAATTGGCTGGTTCAGGTAAGAAAGTAAAACTGGAAGCCCAAACCCGTCAATATAATAGCTTTTGTGACATCTCCACTATTACCCCAGTACCGTAAGCCTTAACTGAAGCAGCATCACAGAGTCAAACTGTCATCTGGTTATGGCTTCTGTAAACCTGAAAACCAGTACGCGTAGATAGGTGTTAAGCGAATCATTTGTGATTTTGTTAACACCTTGTGATCTATGTCGGGCATGAGCAAGTAGAACACGATCTAATTCACACTGCGATTTTTCCTTATTACCCATAATGATTAATCTATGAACAGAAAGTGAAGCAAGTGCTTTGAACTCTTTTACTAACGCTGCGGGTTTAACACTCCGCAAAGCCGAGCAAAACGATTACGAAGAAATTGGCGATATTTGGCTTGCTGCCAGTTTGCGCGCACATGATTTTTTGCCTGGTAAATACTGGTGGGAGCGACAAGATGCGCTGCAGCGTTTGTACCAATTTAAATCTGAGGTTTGGGTTGCCGAAGTGGCAGGACAGGTTTGCGGCTTTTTAGCATTGATGGACGAAAAGCTCATCGCATTATTTGTGTCGCCAAGTTGGCAACGTAAAGGCATTGGCTCACAGCTATTAGAACTAGCCAAGAGTTTGCGTTCGCGCTTGGTACTGCATTTATTTGCCGATAACTCAGAAGCCTTTAGCTTTTACTTGCGCCATCGTTTCGAGGTAGTGTGGAAAAGGCCAGAGCGTTATACCGGATATACTCTGGTTCACATGGGTTTTAATTTACAACCGGCTTTGGTAGAACCAGTGCCAACGCCTTAACGCTGGCACTGATGTTAGCACTTACTTACCGTATAAGTTCTCGAAGCAGTAATTGGTGGCTTCAACAAAGCCTTCAACACTGCCGCAATCAAAACGTTTCCCTTTAAATTTATACGCCATTACACAACCATTTTGTGCCTGGGTTAACAGCGCATCGGTTAATTGAATTTCGCCATTTTTTCCTGGTTTGGTATCGCGAATTAAGCTAAAAATATCAGGAGTAAGAATATAGCGGCCAATTACCGCAAGGTTAGAGGGCTCTTCGCCTTTGGCGGGTTTTTCTACCATTGAAGTAACACGGAATAAATCGTCTCGTAAGGCTTCACCTTCAATGACCCCGTATTTATGAGCCTCTTCAAGGGGCACCTCCATTACCGCAATAATTGAGCAACGGAATTGTTCGTAGAGTTTGGTCATTTGGGCCAATACGCCACCGTCATCACCAAAACATAAATCGTCGGCTAACACTACGCCAAAAGGTTCTTGGCCAATCAGTGTTTCGCCACAAAGAACCGCATGGCCTAATCCCATCATTTTCTTTTGGCGAGTGTAGGTACAGTTAACATTGTCGACCAGATGGCGGATTTCTTTTAAATACTCTTCCTTGCTGGTGCCTGCAATTTCGTTCTCTAACTCATAACTAATGTCGAAGTGGTCGGCAATCGCGCGTTTACCTCGACCGGTAATAAAAGCCATGTCGCTCATATCTGCGTCAACCGCTTCTTCTACGCCGTATTGCACGAGTGGCTTGTTTACAATAGGAAGCATTTCTTTCGGCATAGACTTAGTGGCCGGTAAAAAGCGGGTACCATAGCCAGCTACGGGAAATAAACATTTCTTTATCATGGTCATTGGAACTCCTTGTAACCTTACATTCTTAATGAGTGCGGGTTTATTAACATCTACTGTTACCCAGCAAGAGCGATGCCAGCAAGCGGCCACTATAGGGCTAAGTGTTTGTTTTAATGATAAATGATAGATTTTCCTTTGATATCACTTAAGGGTTGCTCAGGTTGTGCTTGCACCTTGTTGGTGCGAAATAGATGAATGCATCATTAGCTTGCGTTAAAAGCGAGCATTGATGCCGGATGACCCGCTTTGCGGTTTAGAGATAAGTGTTGCTTTATGTGCAATCAATTTGATTAAAGGTCTTTTTATACAGTCACTTATGATTGTGCCGCGAATCGAGTTTGATTATTGATTGATTGGCACAGTAATTGGAAACGTTCTTAGATGAGAATCAAAAGCCATTATTGAGGACCCTACATGGATGAACTCGAGCAGCTGCTTACTAAAATCTACGGAACAGAACTAGACACAAACTTAGCCCAACAAATCTTGAGTAAAGTGGAGCGGGTTAAATCAAGCTTTCCTCGTTATCAAGCATGGTCTGAGCAAGACCTCATTCTCATTACTTATGGCGATAGCGTGCTCAGCAAGGGTTTAATGCCTTTGCAAAGCTTGCATCAATTTTTGCGGGAATATCTATCTGGTTTAATTAGCTCAGTACATATATTGCCATTTTTCCCATTTAGCTCAGACGATGGCTTTTCTGTCATCGACTACAAACAAGTGAATTACAACCTTGGTGACTGGAGTGATATTGCCACGCTTAACCAAGACTTTGAGCTTATGTTTGATTTGGTTATGAATCATTGCTCGCGCCAAAGCTTGTGGTTTAACGATTTTGTGAATGGGTCGGGTGAGGGCAAAGACTACTTTGTAGAGTCTGATCCGAAGCTAGATTACAGCGCGGTAACCCGCCCTAGAACTAGCCCTTTGATTGTTGATGTGTATACGCGTGAAGGTTTGAAACACGTTTGGGCGACCTTTAGTGACGACCAAATCGACCTAGACTTCTCTAATCCAAAAGTGATGTTAGCCTTTCTCGATATTTTTATTTACTACTTAGAACAAGGTGCGCGATTTGTACGCTTAGATGCGGTGGCCTTTGTATGGAAGATACTGGGTACCAACTGTATTCATTTACCGCAAACTCATGCAGTAGTGAAGTTGCTGCGCTGGGTTATGCAGCAGTTGGATCCCAACTTGGTATTGATTACCGAAACTAACGTGCCTCATCAGGAAAATATCAGTTATTTTGGCCAAGGTGACGAAGCGCATATGGTTTACCAGTTTGCACTGCCACCCCTATTATTACATGCCTTAAACCGTGGTAATGGGCACTACCTTACGGCTTGGGCGCGTGATTTAGTCGCGCTGCCTAAAGGTTGTAACTATTTTAACTTTGTTGCATCGCACGACGGCATTGGCGTGAGAGCGGTAGAGCAAATCATACCTAAGCACGAAATTACAGATTTAGCGGAATCGGTGCACAACTTCGGTGGTTTTGTGAGCATGAAGTCGAACGGCGACGGCACTCAAAATCCTTATGAACTGAATATTTCACTATTTGATGCCCTGCAAGGTACCCGTACTGGTTCAGACCAATGGCAAGTAGAGCGCTTTTTATGCAGCCAAAAACTGCTGTTGAGTTTGCAAGGCATACCGGGTGTGTATATTCATAGTTTAACCGCTACGGCTAACGACCATACCTTGGTTGAGCAAACTGGCCGCACTCGCTCGATTAACCGACATCGTTGGCAGCGTGAAGAGTTTGAAGCTTTGCTTGCTCAAGAGCACAGCTCGCAAGCCCAAGTATTTCAACGTTATCGAGACTTATTGGCCTTACGAAAAACCATTGGGGCATTTCATCCTGAATCGGCTCAGCGGGTTTATGACTGTGGCGATGCCCTGTTTGTATTGCAACGCGGTGACGCGCCAAGAGGTAACGAAACAGTTGCTAGGCAGTCACTCCTAGCGGTATTTAACTTAACAAAGTACCCGCAACAAGTAGAGCATCATGCGCAATTGCCTGAGGCTTATTTAGGTGAGTGTGAAGACTTGTTAGGCGATACCGTTATTGAGTTAGCCAGTTGCAAACTGAAACCCTATCAAGTGCTTTGGTTGGTGCCTAGCAGCTAAAAAGCCAACAGCCAAGAAGCTAAAATGCCTCCGGATTTGGAAGCATTTTAGAGTGTTCTCATTAAGCGGCTTTGGTGACCTCAAAACGCTCTACCAGTTGATGTAGGCGAATAATCGAGTTTTTAACCAAGGTCGTTCGGCGGGTAAGTTGTTGCGAAGACAGCTCAAGCGAAGAGGTGGTAACTTGAGCCTGCTCTGCGGTTTCGCTATGCCGCTCGCTGTTTCCGGCAATCAGGTTAATGGTGTTAAACATGCTTTCCACTGCGTGTTGCAGTTCTTCGCTACGTTGGCCGGAATCGAGTAGGGCAGAGCTTTGGTCAACATTTTTAACGCCTTGCTCCATGTAGTCCACTGCGGTCTCTGTTTGTGAACGCAGCTTACCCATGGTGTTACCAATGTGGTTGGCCGCTTCCGATGTTCTTGTTGCAAGGTGCCTTACTTCATCGGCGACCACCGAGAACCCTCTACCGTGTTCACCTGCGCGGGCTGCTTCAATGGCGGCGTTTAAGGCCAGTAGATTGGTTTGCTCTGTAATACCCGTAATCAGTTTAACTATGTCTTCAATCTGCTTCATTTCGTTGTTTACGTGGTTAACACTTTTGGCTGACGCCTCAACTATTCGTTTGATCTCTTGGGTATTTTCTACTGCATGTTGGTATTCAGTTTCGGCGCTTTCAACCATATTGCTCATTACTTGTTGAAGGTTTTCTGCCGATTGAGTGGCTTTGATAATTTCGCCTTGTTGGTGTTGAGCGAGATTAAGCAATGAATCGATAGAGTTTGATGTTTGCTGAGTGCAGTTATCTACCACTCCACAGCGGCGGAGCATTGAGCTACTTACTTGCTTTACTTCATTTGATGCATAGATAATACCGCCTACTACGCCTTCTAGATTATCAATAAAGCTATTGATCCAGCGGCCTAGGTCGCCGGTTTCATCGGGTCGAAACCTGCTGGCATCTAAGCGGCGTTTTAAATCGCCATCACCTTCGGCAATGGTTTGAATGACTCCACTCATTTTCTCTAAACGCTTAGCTAAAGGTGTAGCAACAATTTGCTTAAACCCTAGCCAGCTAAGGGCTGAAAACAGCAACAGTAAACCGGCCAGTTGATTCACGCTTAAGCTGAATTGATTGGCGATAACTAGCGGCGGCACAATGCTAAATAGAGAGCTAAGCAAGTATTTATTACTTAACTTGTGGCTGAGTGAGCGATGACGATAGACTTCTTCCAAATCGGCTTCACACATCATGCCCCACACATCGGGTGAACCGCGTAGTTGGAAGGTTATGCCTTTACCTACCACGGGGATATGGCGGTAATCAGAATAACCGGGGTAATCGATGAATACATTGCTGCCATTCTTGATGGTTTCACGCACACCGGGATGTAGGTCTTTCGTGGCGGGATCGGTAAAACGGATCTCAAACTCAGTGTGCTTAGCCACTTTTACTGTCCCCCAATCGGTACTTACGCCCGATTTAAGGTTTTCGCCGTGAGAAAAGGTGTTGTCTTCAAATCGGGAGCGCGATAAAGCGATGCCTGGCTTTATAGAGCGGTCGAAGTTTGCATCAACCATAAAGATGTAGTTATCGCCAGATTCGCTATAAATATGTCCGGCTTCACGTTGAATCAAGTCACCTAACACATCATTAGGTACTCGTCCGCATAAGCAACCGGAAATTTGGCCATTCACCTCTAGCGGTTGGTAAAACATTAAGGTGACTTGGTCATGAAATTTTGAGCTAGATGCGCCAGGAGCAAGTGTGCGTGGATCTTGATAAGGCCCGTGCAGAAATTGTTTTGCTATACCTTGCTCTAGGGCCTGTTTACTGGCGGCTATTTGTCCGGTGTGAGATTGGAAGCTGCTGGCGGTAACTTTACCTTGTAGGTCTACAATAAATAGCTCCGAAAAATCGTTGTTTCGGCTTAGCAGCTGAGACAATACTTCGGGCTGTTGTTCTAGTGGTTTGGTAGCTAAATAAAACATGGCATCTTGTAAGAAGTCCCATTGAGTATTTGCCCAACTATGCAGCAGTTTGACCCGCGTGCTAGAAATGCTCTCAAAGGTTTGCTTTAGCTGTTCTTTACGTTCTCTATTTAGCCAACATGCTTTACGCATGGCCAGTTTTCCGGTCTGTCCAAATATGGGCAACCAGTGTTTTTCTTGTGATGTTAAATGCATTGAGCCTAAGTCCATTTATATTATTTTTGCATGATTAAGCAAAAAATATGCCTTTGCATCCATTTGGGGCTCGCTAGTGGTGATAGCGGGGTTGATAGATTTTAATGTGATGTTTTAAATATACATTTCGAACTGTTTTGGTGCCTTTGTTCTATCGTGGTGCAACAAATGGAGCTTGGGTTAATGCTCGCACGCTAATTTATCAGTATGCAAAAACTAAAGAGTTTTAAGAGTGTGACGTGTATAGGCATTTATACTCGGCTGATTTAACAGTATTTTGATATATTGGTTTACCAATTTTATTGTGTGTACTTATTATGACCGCACTGACTGTTTTAGGCCTGATTGCTGCCGCTTGCACTACTTTTTCTTTCGTGCCGCAAGTATTGCAAATTATTAAAACCAAAAATGTTTCAGGTATTTCCTTGTCGATGTATAGCATTCTAACTACAGGTGTGGGTTTATGGATGTTGTACGGTTTCTTGATTCAAGATTTGGCTGTGTTCGTGGCTAATGTTATTACTTTCATTCTGGCTTCTTGGGTGCTTATTTTGACTATTATTCAACGTGTTAGAGCAACTAAAAACCAATCAAAGCGCTAGTCTGCTATTGCTTTCGCAATGCCGACGGTGAGGCTGACTACACTTAAAAGGTTTTAGGTCGTTTACCGTGGCGAGTGAGTTACAGGCTTTAAGCATGTAAATAGCATGAAGGGGAGTAAGTGAGAGCGTGGATAGCGAGTGTTTTAGTTTGTCTTAGCCTACACTCTATGGCTGAAACAGAAGTGAGCATTATTGGTGATATAGGTACTATCAGCAACTACCAACAGCTGTTGGAACTGAAAGGTGGTGACCCTGCAAAAATCACCGATTACCGTTCTGCTGTTTCTGATCGAGCAACAGTGAGCTTATTGTTGATGGTGCAAGCGCTGAGTTTAAGTTCGTTAGACCATTCATTAGTGTTTACCTATTCCCCTAACACAGGCCGTAGTCTTCGCGAAGTAAAAAAGGGAAGTGTGGCCGTTTATCAATCTGATATTTGGGAGAGTGAGTTTGATACAAGCACTTATAAGTCGCGGGCAGTTATTGCTAAAAATACTTTTGAGAAAGGCTTTTATGTAAAACAAGGTTCGGCCTTACTTGAGCAAGATCTAAAGATTGAGCAGCTTCTGGACTCGCAGGTTGCACTTGGTAAAACCTGGTATCAGGATATTGCGCAACTTGAGCAAATTGGTTTTACTAAAATTAAGAAGCTTAATCGTAATCAGTCATTGTTTGGTTTGTTGAGTAAAGAGCGAATTAGCATTGCCTTTCTAGAGTTTCCTAATAATTCTGAGTTAGCCATTTATGATCAATATGGCGTGTTTTTACCTATCCCCAACTACAAGGTTAGTTTTACTCAAAGCCGTCATTTTATGGTGTCGAAGCAACATCCTAGCGGCAAAAAGATTGCCGAAGCCATGGATCAAGGCTTAGACATTTTGTTTAGTATGGGTTTGGTACAAAAAGCCCTAGAGCAATCGGGAGTTGCACAAAAGCGGGTGGAAAATTGGCAAGCGCTTACTCAAACAAGAGAGTAGCGCTGCTTGTTGACAGCGCTATAAAAGAGCGATTAAAAACAGGTTTTACTGTAAGAGGTGAAGCGAGGGTTATCACCGCTTACATAAGCGCAGCCATTTTTAACATCGAATACCATCGCCTCTACAGTAACAAAGTCTTTACCCTGATATTTAGAGAGGTTAATCGGCTTTTTGTTAAACAACCACTGCATAGATTCAACACTGAGCTCAGGCGAGTAATCTAAGAAAGAGAAGACGGCTTGCTCACGAGCGAAAGTATTGAAGAAGGCTTGATTCGCTTGAAAGCTACCCATGTTGTCTAGCATGGTTTGTTTAAACTGCTCGGTATGATTAGCATGGCCGATACCGCGTTCATTACCGCTAAGCAGTTCCATACCGTCGGCATGGATACGAATAGCGGCATGGTTACCTTGGTCATCTGCTAGAGTGAAATTAAGCGGCGTAATGCTAGTGTACCCTTCAATGGTTGTAATAAAATCTTGAATAGATTTAGCGCCAGTAGCTGCGGCAAATATGGCATCGGTAGAGACTAAGTTACTGCGACCTAAACCATCTTCGCCAGCGGTTACTCCTAAGAAATTAATCACAATGCCAACATGTTTGCCCATGCCCTGAAAGTGAGCGCCGTCGGTAGGTAAAAACATCACGTCATCCGTTTTTACTATGGTGGTATTCGCGCTTAACGCCGCTATAGCTAAATCGTTAGTTTGGCCAACGATACCATTGTTAAACGCTACTGTGGTGCAGCCACTCATGTCTTTGACTGGTTGCTGTTGTTGCATCGATTTAATGATTTTTTGGTTCACCGCCCAATCGGTCATGCTGGCTTCAGCAAATAGTTGTTCTACTGGTACACCTCGGATAACGGCTTGTTGCTCCATCATTGCCGTGTACTCAGGGGCTATTTTTCGGTTGTTTTCTACCGCAACTTTAAAGCTATTTACGATATGTTGAGGCGCTTGCTCTCGCGGTTGTGTCGCTAAGTAAACCGCCAGTTGTTGGTGCGATTTCCCGGTGAAGTCTGCCACCTCAACAGTAGGCTGGGCCGTTGTTCGCTGAGCATTAAAGTAAGGTAAATCGTCGCCCGGTTTGTTAGCTGCTAAAGCAAGGTTAGCAGCCGACATGAGCAATATTGCTGCGCTTGCTTTTAGTGTATATGAAGGTAGATTTTTCATTGTATTTGCCTCGGTTAGTTCGGTCTGATTTGTTAACTTAGGCTTAGCTTAACAAAGCGTTTTTCTATATATTGGAAGAGTGATAAGGCAATATTACGGATTATGGAATGCCAAATTTAGACAGTGAAGGCTACGAGTTTTTTGGTTTAAAAGATGCCGAAATAAGAGGTATGTTGATTGAGCGAATAGAGTTTTTAATGGCCAATTTGTCATGGTCGAAAAAAACCTTGGCCGATAAGACCGGTTTACCCACTAGCTCTGTATATACCAAGCTAGACAGAGAAAGCACCGGCCAGCTAACGTTATTAGATATGTGTGCAATAGCAAAGGCGATGGATATCAGTGTGATACAGCTTTTACCCCTAACTGCCGCCGAGCGCGTGGCGGGGGGCAAACCGCCAGCAAAAGCCTCTATGTTGAAAATGTGGGATGTACTGCTTTCGCGCAGCGCCGAAGAACTGGAAGTGATTTATCAAATAGACAAGTTGTTACATGCTAAAAAAAGCTGAGGTTCAGCAGCTGTTTGTATTTGGTGGATACAAATGACTCCCCAGTAAAACAGCATGCGGCGCTGTTCTGCGCAGCAAAAGGCTAGGCAGCAAAGCCAGGGTGAGTAAATAGATTTAGTTTGTTGAACATTGCGGTTAAATGTTTATTTGTTTCAAACTGAATACCGACACGTAAGGTATTGGAAGCGCTATGTTGTTGGCTCTTGATTTGACCATTTAACACAATCGGTTTTTCTGGGGTTAGTGGAAAGCGCAAAATGAGTTGCACAAATACCATACTTAAGCGATGTTGGTTTGCAGGTGCGGCCACTTCAATTCTGCAGCCCCCTTCAGATAAATCTAACACTACGCCTTCAAGCTGCTGTGTAATATTTTCGGGCAAGGTATTGGTGTCTTGTTGCTCGCTCACAAGTACCGGTAGGTGAGTGCTAATGCGGCTATTGCTGCGCAAGCTAAAAAACTCGATTTGCTGTGGATATTGAACAAACAGCAAAATCTGTGGCTTTTTATTTAGAGTAATTACCTGGGTTTTGAACGCTACACATACTCCTACGTCACCTTCAGCCATCATTCTTACCACACAGCTTTTACCTTCAAAAACACGCTGCATGTTTTCTGCATACACTTGCTGGGGGATAGAAAAGGCAAAATAGCCACCCTCTTGGTAACCCACCAGTTTAGCTTTTATTCGCTGACTGTCGCCTGCAGATAGCTGTATGTCTACCATGGTACCCGGACGAAATTTAGTCAGAGTATTTACAATGGTCGCCCTGTCATTGGTGGTTTGTCGTTTACTCAAGGTGTGTTCCCCTCAAATGTAAGTGATGTGTGTTGCTTTGAGTTGGCTCCGCCTCTTTATAGAGTATTTCTTCAGCCTTAAGCTCAACATCTAAGGCGAGCACACAGGCAAAAAAAGTAATGGTAAGCGCAATGCGTTTACGGTTCATGCGAGCAACAGGTGATTAAGATAGGCGATGATTTTACAAGGCTTTCAAATAAAAATTGATTTTTTGCGAATGGTGGTGAGTGAAATTAAGTACAGAGCTTGAAACAGGCATGTTCTACCTAATTACTTGAATTAGTGGCGCTGGCGTTTTGCGTTAGAGATAATTCTTACTGACAAAAGTGCTTTGTTAACAGATAAGGCCTAATAAATCGGTTACTGGATAGGGCATAAAATAGGCGAAGAATATTCGCCTATTTGTGTACTTTGTTGGGATTAAAGGTTTAGGTTGTCTTGAGTCTTTAGCAGAGGATCATCGATCGAGTCACCTGCCACTGGAATATAAGTTAATCCGGTAGCAAGCTCCACTAAGGCTTTGCCTTCTGTGGTGAGGTGTTGGATGTATTCAATCATTACTTCATTGTCTACAAATCCACTGTTTACCATAGCACTTTGTGCGCGTTCGGAGAATATGCTGTAACCGTCGCGGCCTGCCGCAATATAAGCATTGGTGGCAATGCGATATACGGTTTCATCTTCTATGTTGGCGCAGTTGCCTGCCTCAACACCGTCGGGACACACTTGTAATGATTCCAAGCGCTTGCCTTCAGCAGCGGTACCGTTATACGTAAACTGCAGATTGGCGAAGGTAGGAAAGGCTCCCGATGAGGTGGTTCTGGCGTAATCAATAGCCGTTTCGAGTAAATCTTTTACATCAAGGCCTTTAAGTTCAACCACCGCAAGTTGGTTGCTAAAATACAGTAAGCTACCCATTATGTATCCTGCAGTAACGCCGCTGTTGCCTTGTTCCACAATGATATGATCACGTACTCCACCGGTATTGGTAATTGCCATATCTACTTTATAACCCGCGTTATTAAGTTTCCAAACCATTGATGTAGCAACGTGAACGCCTGCTTCGGAGCCGGTTCCAGCCAAAGAGGCTCCGCCACGGTTTTTACCCGGTATACGTACGTGGTCGAGTTGCTGAGTATCTACGGGGTCGTTAGCATCGTTAATTGTGCCAATTACTTGTCCTTGGAAGGCAGCAACTTGGGGCAAATAATCAGTATCGATGATGGTTCGCATTGTTAAATCTTCAGTTGTTACCGCAATGTTTTTTTGTTTGCTCACGAAGTTTTCGGTTGCGATTTGGTCGTCACTGCTTAAAGCAATTCGACCGGCGTCTTCAACATATTCATGTAAGAAATCACTGCCAATAAGCAGAGTATTGCGGCCTTCACAGTTTATCACTTCGCCATTGGCGCTAAACGATACTGTGACTTGTCCAACGGCTTGAGCATATTCACCAGCTTGAACCACACAGGTTTTGCTTTGTCCGTCAGGATTGGTGATGAGCTCGGCGTAATCAGTATTGGCATCACCATTACCTAAACCAAGGTTAGAAAAATCGCCCAGTAAAGTATGAGAGTGGCCGCCAACGATGAGATCTACGCCATTAACGTTATTGGCCACACGCAAGTCGCGGTCTAAGCCGATGTGACTGACCATTATAATGTTATTAACTCCGTCTGCGTGCAGGGCGTCAACGGTGGCTTGAGCAGAGCTTACTTCAGACTCAAATGTAAGGAGCTCTCCCGGCGAAGATATGGTGGGCATGTCTTCTAATACTAAGCCAAATATGCCTACTCGTACGCCGTTAAATTCTTTAACTACATAAGGTTGCAGATTAGTTTGGTTGGCCAAGATTGGGTCGGCACTAACATCCATGTTGGCAGCAAGCACTGGAAAATTAACATCCTCTAAAAATGCGATTAAGGCATCGTTTCCTAAGTCAAACTCATGGTTACCCACCGCCATTGCATCAAGCCCCATTTGACTCAACAAGCGGGCATTGCCTTCGCCTTTTAACAGGTTGAAATACAAAGAACCTTGAAAAGCATCGCCGCCATGCAGAGCCAAGAACGGCATCCCCGATTCAGCGGCAGCTGCTCGTGCTGCTTTTAACTGAGTGGCTAAACGTGGGTAACCCCCAACGCTGGTTCTAACATCAAAATTGCTACTCTCAGTCGATAAGTCTGCATTTACAAAATCGAGGGAACGGGGATCAAAATTAGAGTGGGTATCGTTGATATGAGCAATGGTGAGTTGAAATGGCTCAGCCTGGATATTGTTGTCATTATCACATGCACTAAGTGCCAAAATAGCCGCAGCGGCTAAAGACAGTTTGGTTTTAATCAGCATAAAATTCCTTTTAGATTTCCGTCGAAATGTTAATAAACGTTTATTGGGAAACCTATTTAGGCTGGTATGACCTTAGGATAGTGTGAGCAGCATCATGCCAAGTAAACTCTATGTAATAAAAATGTCACATACTTACCAAGATTGTTGTTTTCTAAATTGAGCGAAGGAAATGACAAGCGAAGATAAAGGGTGAGTAAAGCAGCTCGGTAGTGACCTACCGAGCGCATCAGGGGGAGTTAGCAGTTATCTGCCTCTACTGCTTCGTATAAACGTTCTAAAAAGTCTGGTGCGGCGCTTTGTACACGGTTCCAGCTTGGAATAAACGGTGTCGCCGACGGGTTCTCCAAGAAGGTTTCACCGGCTACAGTAATGGCTTTGGCAAACAGTTCAACTGCGTCTTCTTCGGCGTGGCGGTCTAAGGTTAAGCCGTTAATTAAGGCGTCGCTGTGGTAGTTATCGATAAAGTCCAAGGCCATTCTATAGTAGGTGGCTTTTAGTGAACGCAATTTACCGGGGCTAAAAGTATGGCCCTGGGTGGCCAGTTTACGAATGACAGCTTTACTGATATCGGTGGCCATTTTGGCCAAACCAGCATCGAGGTTATCTAAACTTAAGTCTTGATGTTTATGGTCGTAAACATCGGCAATATCTACCTGACAAATACGGTTAGTAGAATGGTTGCGGTAAATCTCTGATAACACGCCAATTTCTAAGCCCCAATCTGACGGGATCCGCAAGTCATTAAGTACGTCTGACTGCATCGAAAATTCGCCTGCTAAGGAGTAACGGAAGCTATCTAAATACTCTAGGTAATCGTCGTAGCCTTCTATTTTCTTCAAGGCTTTAAGCAATGGCGTCACTAACAGGCGAGCTACTCGGCCGTTTAACTTGCCATCGGCATGGCGGGCATAAAAGCCTTTACAGAATTCGTAGTTAAACAAGGGGTTAGCAACGGGGTACATTAAGCGCGCTAGCATGCTGCGGTCGTAGGTTGTAATGTCGCAATCATGTAGGCCAATGGCTTTACTTTTGCCTGAGGCAAGCGCATACCCAAAACAGTACCACACGTTGCGGCCTTTGCCGGCTTCTTTGGGGGCAAGGTTGTGCTCAGCCAATTGGGCGTCTAGGGCGCGCAAGCGTGGGCCGTCATTCCATAAAATACGAACATGTTGTGGCAGCCCTGAGAAGTACTCTTTGGCGTAGGCAAATTGTTCTTCGGTGGCGCAATCTAAACCAATGATGATTTCATTGAGATAAGGCACTTTAGCCAACTCTTCCACAATAGTGGCTAGCGCTGGGCGCTCCAACTCTGAGAATAAGGAGGGAAGTACCAAACTCATCGGTCTAACTTTTGAGAACGCTATAAGCTCCTGCTCTAACTCTTCGAGTGGGCGATCAGTTAAGTTATGTAAGGTTGTCACAATACCGTTTTGATAGAAATCAGCCATGGTTATGCTCCGTTTATCATGGAATGTAAAATCTGTTGCATCGATTGATGCCAGCCATAAGGGCCCGGGTAGGGCGCTAGGCTTGAATTTGGGTGATTGATCATTAACGCAGATGAGTGCTTTTTAGGGATAACCACCGGCACGTCGGCTTGCTCTAACATGCTGCGGTCGTTGTCACTGTCGCCAAGCGCAATGCTGGTAAATTTGCGTTGATAATGTTGCTGGTAGGTGCTGGTTAGCCATAACATGGCGTCGGCTTTATCAAACTTGGCTTTTACGTGGTAAAAGCGGCCACCTTTAATCACCGCTAAGTTGTGGGCTTCGAGCTTTTTAATAAATAAGTCGAGTTGTTCGTCGCTGTCGTTCCATAACAAAGGCTCAGAGGCCATCCTTTGTTTGGCTAATTGTGCATCATACTTAGGTAGGCCAGTGTTAAGTTGCACTTCTGCAACATTCATATCGTTAAAACCTTGAAAACGAAAATGGTACTTTTGGCGCAATACACTCAAGTACTGGCAAATGTCAGGGTAGCTCGGGCCAAAGGTTTTTATTTTCCAGTGTTGCTTACCTACATTGAGTGGGCTTAGCTCATCATGATGGATTGGACTATCTGCTGGAATGCAAACCGCTGAGCCATTCTCAATGGCAAATGGCTGCTGTAAGGACATTTTCTTTTGCAGTTCCAATACTTCCATAAAGGTTTTACTGGTATTGAAAATGACGGGTACTTTAAGCAGTTTTAATTGGTTTAAGCTAGGCAGGGCGGCCTCATAGCTATAACTATCATGATCTAACAAGGTGCCGTCTAAATCGGTAAATACCAAAATGCTGCTGGCGTTAGTGTATAGCTCTGTTGACGATAGTTGCTTAGCGAAATACTGCATGCTGCCCCTAAATGTTAGCCTAATTGCGTTTGTAGTTAACAAAGCACGAGCAATGCCATAACCGTAATTTATTTTCACTAACCTGTATAAAAAACCTTATTATTCATATTGTTAACTATTGATTTAAGCTATGCTGTCGAACCAGTGATAAGACTTGCGTTGAACTTGATTGGTGCAGCGCTAACATTTAATAGTTTCCTTGCACCAAATTGGGTCTGGCTGTATTTACTTAAGTCTTTGATTTACACTTATTGCTGTCATAAATCTGTCATTAATACGTCGCATAATTGCCACAGTTTCTTAGATTGAGATGAATGTGATGCCCAGGAAGATACTTGTTGTAGAAGATGAAGCGCCAATCCGTGAAATGCTGTGTTTTGTATTAGAGCAGCATGGATACGAGCCGATTGAAGCTGCTGACTATGATCAAGCCATAGCAAAACTTACAGAACCCTACCCAGAATTGGCATTGTTAGATTGGATGTTGCCAGGTGGCAGTGGTATTTCAATTATTAAGCACATGCGTCGCCACGACCTAACGCGTCAAATCCCGGTGATTATGCTTACCGCTAAAGGTGAAGAAGAAGACAAAGTTCAAGGTCTTGAAGCGGGTGCAGACGACTACCTAACTAAACCATTTTCACCTAAAGAATTAATGGCGCGTGTAAAAGCGGTTATTCGCCGTATTTCGCCAACCTCTTTAGAAGAAACCATTGAAGTTCAGGGTTTGCGCCTTGATCCGGTATCGCACCGAGTGAGTGTTGAAAATGAACCCTTGGATATGGGGCCAACAGAGTTTAAGCTACTGCACTTCTTTATGACGCATCCTGAGCGTGTATATAGCCGTGAGCAACTGCTAAACAATGTTTGGGGTACTAACGTGTATGTAGAAGATCGGACAGTAGACGTACATATTCGCCGCTTGCGCAAAGCAATTGGCCTACAGGGATATGATCGTTTAATTCAAACTGTACGTGGTTCTGGTTACCGTTTTTCAACTAGGGTGAAGTAACGACGAATGTTTGTGCCTTTCTCATGGCAACGCGTAATATGGCGAGTAGCGTTAGTTTATTCGCCTTTATTCGTTTTAGGTATGTTTACCGGCTATACCTTAGAAATGTGTTTGTTGGCGGCGGTCATCCATATTGTTTGGATGTATAACCAACAACATAAGTTGCTAGATTGGCTATATAACCAGCGTAAGTTATCTCCACCTCATGGTTCTGGCAGTTGGGAACCAGTATTTCATGGCATATATAATATGCTTAAGCGCCGGCTTGGCCGAGAGCGTGAACTTGCCCAGTTAATGAAGTACTTCCGCTTAGGTGCCGAGGCCTTGCCCGATGCCATTGTGGTGATTAATCAAGACGGCGCAATTTTGTGGTGTAACCAATTAGCGCAAGGCATGTTGGGTCTAAAGTGGCCAGCCGATGCCGGACAACACTTAACCAACCTTGTTCGAACCCCTAGTTTTGTTAACTACTTACGAAAAGGTCGTTTCGACCAACCCTTAGAAATTATTAGCCCAGTACAAAGCAATGTTTGGTTAGAGTTTCGTGCCATGCCTTACAGCCAACAACAGCTGTTATTGGTCATTCGCGATGTTAGCCAGCTACGTAAACTAGAAAAAATGCGCAAACGTTTTGTATCTAACGTAAGCCACGAATTACGTACACCGCTCACGGTGATGCGCGGCTATTTGGAAATGCTAGATCAAGATGAAGTTGACCCAATGATTTGGGGCAAAGCGCGCAATACCATGCTTGATCAAAGTAGTCGCATGGAAAATCTGGTTAACCAATTACTTACCTTGGCTCGAATTGAATCCGCGTCGGTTGAAGACAATCAAGAGACTATCGATTTTTCAGCGATGGTTGGTAATCTCGAAGCCGAAGTGACAGGTCTTGCCAAAGACAAGCAGCATAGCTTTAGCTTTAATATTGATTCTGATATTCATATTAAAGGCGACCGCGAGCAGCTACGCAGTGCTTGTGGGAATTTGTTGGGGAATGCAATTAAGTACTGTGGTGAGCCTGGGAAGATTGAAGTTAGCCTTACGTTGATTCCACTTGGTGCTTTGTTTGCTGTAAAAGATTCAGGCCCCGGCATAGCCCCCAAACACCTGCAAAGATTAACCGAACGTTTCTATCGTGTAGATAAAGCGCGTTCGCGCGATACTGGCGGTGCAGGCTTGGGTTTATCGATTGTTAAACACGCGCTTCAGCATCACGACAGTGAACTAAAAATAAAAAGTAGTGTGACAAAAGGCAGCACGTTTAGCTTTATTATCCCGCGAAAATTGTTTATTTCAGAGGATTAAATACTCTTCTTTCTTGGACGCAATGCGTAGCTTCACAGCTTTAAGTGATGACCATTTTTTTTAGGCAATTGAGCTTATACTAAAATATAAGTTTGATTTTTATGGTTATTATCTTGACGTTATTCTCGCTTTTTCGACCTTACTTCATGTTGCTATTGAGCCTTTTCTGTCTTGGGTTGATGCCTTTTACCGCGAATGCCGCAGATGATGAGGTGGCGTTGACTGAAAGTAGTGACCTACTGCAATTTCCTTTCTATATCCAAGAGCCTTTTGTTGGCGACTTGCCCGAAATAAAAGAGCGCAAAATTGTTCGCGCGCTGGTGACCTATGGTAAATCTGATTTTCATTTAGCAAACGGCCGCCCCTTAGGCATACAAATCGAACTGCTTAATCTTTACGAGAAATTTCTAAATCAAGGCATTCGCCGAGACGTAAACAAAACCAAAGTTAAAATAGTGCCCGTTCACTTTGATCAGTTAATCCCTGCCTTGGAAGCTGGCCGTGGTGATATCGTGGCGGCATTTTTAACTGCAACGCCAGAGCGGAAAAAACAGTTGAGCTTTGCCTTGGGCAATGCAGATAACATTAGCGAAGTACTGGTCAGCCATAAAGACGCTCCCGAGGTAAACAGTTGGCAAGACTTATCTGGCAAGAAAATCTATGTAATGCATGGCAGTAGTTATGCCGAACACCTTGAAGCGCTTAATTTCACCTTGAAGCTGCGGGGTGTTAAACCGATTAAAGTGATTGAAGCTGATGGCAACCTGCTGTCTGAAGATGTGCTGGAAATGGTTAACGCAGGGGTTATGCGGTATACGGTAATTGATGATTACAAAGCACGTTTGTGGGAAAAAGTATTTAAAGATATCCGCATAGACAACCATTTAAAAACCAGTCAAGGGCAAAGCTTAGGTTGGGCGGTACGAAATTCTAACCCTAAGCTACAAGCAAACTTACAAGAGTTTGTGAATACTCAAGTGAAGCAGGGCAGTTTACTGGGAAATACTTTGCTTAATCGCTATTTTGACCACACCGCTTGGATTAGCCGGCTTGCCAATTCGGAAGACCGAAATCGCTTTAATCGTTATGTGCCTTTCTTTAAAAAATACGCTAATGAATACGAATTTGATTATTTGGCGGTGGTCGCACAGGGCTATCAAGAGTCGGGTTTAGATAATAGTAAGGTGAGCCACCGTGGCGCGCGCGGAATTATGCAGCTGCTACCGTCAACCGCTAAAGAAATGGGCTACAACGATTTAGCCGATCCAGAACAAAATATAGCCGCGGGTATTAAATACCTAGCCTGGCTTCGAGAGCACTATATTAATGAAGACGATATAGAAGAGAGTGAGCGAATGGCGCTGATCTGGGCTGCCTATAATGCCGGCCCAACCAAAATGAACCAAATGCGCCGCTTAGCTAAGGAAATGAATTTAGACCCCAATGCTTGGTTTGGAAATGTAGAAATTGCAGCTGGGCGTATTATTGGCAAGGAAACGGTGCGGTATGTCTCTAATGTATACAAATACTACATTGCGTATACCTTAGCCTTGGAGCTAGAGAACCAGCGCGAAGATGAGTAGAGAGAATTCTCCAATCTGCTTTACTAAATAACCCAATCCCACAAAAGGCCCAAAGATAGGGCGATAATAAACGAGCTTAAAGGCTCGTTTTTTTTGCTTAGCTCACAACATAGATAATTCAATAAGTGTGCTAATTGCTAAACTAAATATCTAAAGTTAGTATTGTAATACAATAGTAAGTTTTTAGGATAACCCTCAAGCATGAAGCTTTACGTAACCCCCTTAGCGATAGCCATCTGTTTACCTCTTGTCGGCTGTGGAGGCTCTTCAGAAGTGGGAGGAGGCAACACCACACCAAGTATCCCTGATGAACCGACTGTGCCAGAAGAGCCGGGCGAGCCGGTAGATCCTAGTTGCAGTGCGCCTAAAGATTTGATCTTTAAGCTTGCCAGTGACGATGGCGCCCATAAAGTGGGCTTTGGACCTGAGAATGCGATAGACGGCAGTATCGACAGTGACTCACGTTGGTCTTCAGAAGGTATCGGTAAACAGATTACTTTTAGCCTGAGCAGCCCTTCTATTCTTAATAGCCTGAGTCTTTATTGGCTAAACAATACGGAGCGTTCAACGTATTACGATGTGGCTATCTCAACCGACAATGTCACCTGGCAAGATGTGGTTACTGGTGGCAACTCTGACAACGCTACAGGCACTCCAGAGTTTATAGACACTAGTGATGTCTTGCATCAAGATATTCAATACTTGCGAGTTACTGGTAATGGAAACTCAGAAAGCAATTGGAACAGTTTGATTGAAATTACCGCTTTGGGCTGTAATGACGAAGAAGTGACAGAGCCAGTTGAAGACCTTAATCCTTCGTTGCCACCATCGGCTAACTTTGATCTCCAAGATTGGTACCTAAGTATTCCTACCGATACGGATAACTCGGGTACTGCTGATTCGATTAAAGAATCAGAACTCAACAACGGCTATGAAAACAACGAGTACTTTTATACTGGCGCAGATGGAGGCATGGTATTTAAAAGCCCGATTTACGGTTATAAAACCTCGGCCAATACTACCTATGTACGTACTGAATTGCGTGAAATGTTGCGACGTGGCAATACCAGCATTAAGACCCAAGGCGTAAATAAAAACAACTGGGTGTTTTCTAGCGCGCCGTCCAGTGCGCAAACTGCCGCGGGTGGGGTAAATGGTGAACTGTTTGCCACTTTGGCGGTGAACCACGTTACCACCACAGGTGATGCTTATCAGATCGGTCGAGTGATTATTGGACAGATCCACGCCAATGACGACGAACCCATTAGACTTTATTACCGAAAATTACCTAATAACCAAAATGGTGCGATTTACTTTGCACATGAATCACGTAATGCATCGAGTGACGATTGGGTAGAGATGATAGGAAGCCGCAGTGACAGTGCCAGTAACCCAGCAGACGGTATCGCACTAGATGAGAAGTTCAGTTACCGAATTAAAGTAGTTGCAAATATGCTTTATGTAACAATTTATCGAGAGGGCAAAGATCAAGTAACGGCGAGCTACAACATGAGTAGCAGCAGCTATGATGATGCCGACCAATACATGTACTTTAAAGCTGGTGTATATAATCAGAATAAATCGGGTGATGATGATGATTATGTTCAAGCTACATTTTACGTATTGAACAATAGTCACGACGGTTACAACCCTTAATAATTAAGCCCGGTAGCCTAACTACCGGGCTTGATTCGCTAAATACCAAAAAAGTGCCATTATTTTCTATTGAATAGTGATTATAAATCAACGGGTTAAATCAAAAGCTTTTAAAGAAAGACAGTTTTTTTACGAAAAAAAGAGGCTGACATATAACTGTCACACAGTAGAAATATAATTGTCATCGAATTCACCAATACTACATGACGAAAATAACTCAACGCGTCATTTATGGAGATAAAGATGACATTTAAAAAATTGCTTAGTGCAGTAGCTATTTCTGCTTCATTGGTAACAACTACCGTACTTGCAGCTGGCCTGGATGCCACTCTACCGGAATACAAAAAGACCACCGGTATTTCTGGTAACCTTTCTTCTGTAGGTTCTGATACTTTAGCTAACATGATGACTTTGTGGGCTGAAGAGTTCAAACGTGAATACCCTAACGTAAACGTTCAAATTCAAGCTGCTGGTTCTTCTACTGCTCCTCCAGCACTCACTGAAGGTACTTCTCAGTTCGGCCCAATGAGCCGTCAGATGAAGAGCAAAGAAGTTGAAGCCTTCGAAAAACGTTTTGGCTACAAGCCTACTCCAGTTCGCGTAGCAATTGACGCATTGGCAGTATTTGTACATAAAGATAACCCAATTGAAGGTTTAAACCTTGCTCAAGTTGATGCCATCTTCTCTTCTACACTTAAGTGTGGCGAGAATGGCGTTGCCGACCGCTGGGGTCAAATTGGCCTAGACGGTTCGTGGGCTGATAAAGACATTCAATTGTTCGGTCGTAACTCAGTATCTGGTACTTACGGTTACTTCAAGAAGAAAGCATTGTGTAAAGGTGACTTTAAAAACACTGTAAACGAGCAACCTGGTTCTGCTTCAGTGGTTCAATCAGTGTCTTCTTCGTTGAACGCAATCGGTTACTCAGGTATCGGTTACAAAACCTCAGGTGTTAAAGCCGTTGCTCTTGCTAAGAAAGGTAACGACTACATTGAAGCTAGCCTAGATAACGCTGCTACGGGTAAATACCCACTTTCTCGCTTCTTATACGTTTACGTTAACAAGCACCCTAACAAGCCTTTAGCACCGATGGACCGTGAGTTCCTAAAAATGATTCTGTCTAAAACAGGTCAAACTATTGTTGCTAAAGACGGCTACGTACCACTACCTTCAAAAGTGGTTATGGCTGACTTAGAAAAATTAGGCATCTCTCTATAATTTGAGACTCGCTTAATTTACAAACCCTCGCCTTGGCGGGGGTTTTTGCGTTTTAGGGAACAACAAACCAATCCATTTGCTAGTGCGTATCGTACTTAATCTTAATAACAGAGGGAGAGCGGTATGATTAGGCAATTAGTGTTCGTGAGTTTATTGGTCAGTACCCAGGTGCTAGCAGCGGGTAGTGGGCGCTATGAATCCAGCAGTGATAAATCACCGTTGGCAAAAGTAGAGAAGCTTGTTGCGCAGGAAGACTACAGTGCGGCAAGTACCTGGCTACAAAGTTATCTTCAAAGCTCTAAGGGCAGACGCTCAGCAGATGCCTGGAATTTACTGGGGTTTAGTCAGCGTAAGTTAGGCCAATATTCACAAGCCTTGTATGCCTATCAGCAGGCCTTGTCGATCAAACCTTCACATTTAGGGGCACTGGAATACTCGGGTGAACTGTATTTGAGTATGCAGCAGCCGCAGCGCGCTCAGCAAAATCTACAACGTTTAGAGCAATATTGCGGTGACTGTGAAGAAAAATTGCAGCTTACATCAGCAATAAATCGCTATATTGCTGAAAATTAAGGTTTTTGTCGTTAGCTTGAGACAGTTGATGAATAGTTATTTATATGGCTAGGTAAAGATAACTAGCAATAAATCGCTTACTGTTTGCCATGAAACTCTTTTCAACAGCAGATCTAAGTGAGTTTTGTATTTAACTAAATTGTCACTTGAAATGTGATTAATGTCACATTAAATTATAGGTGTGACTTGGTTCACACTTAGTTCAAGTCATTAACAATATTAAATACTTAGGAGAACGATTATGTTTGATTACTTTGGTGCACTTTACTCGTCGTATTATTTTACGAAAGCTGATGATTACAACTTTTATTGCGAAACTCGCAAAGATATTCACCGCTAAGCCACTAACTTATAGGTGAGTATATGGTTCTTCATCCGATCATTGGTTCAGCATTGTTAGCTTATGTTCGTTTTGGATGCTTAGAGCAAGGTAAACGACAACAGAGATAAATGTAATGAATCACGATAAACCCAGTGCCTGAATGAGTTCGCTCTTTCAGGCATTTTTTATGTGGGTTCCCAGCTCTCGCTGTTCTTCTCCTTTCTGTTAGGTATTTTAGTAAAAACTCTAAAATAAACTTGCAATGTGACGTGCGTCACATTATTATTCGTTTCGTGACTTGGTTCACACTTTTATTTTTATTGGGAGAAACACTATGTTTGATTACTTCGGTTCTTTATATACCACTTACTATTTTACTAAAGCTGCGGGTTACAACAAAGCTACTGATTCTAACAACCTACACCGTTAATCCTCACATTTGAACATGTGGGCTTAGCACTTAGCCTTTCGCTGTAGCGAAAGAGTGATAGTAACCTGAGCGAGAAACACTATGAGTCAAATGCATTAGAATGCCTGATAGCGAAAAGCATCAGGCATTTTTCATTTCATCGTTTTATTTACTTCTTATCAAATTACTTCGGCCAAAAATTACTTATACTGCTTAGCAATGAAAGCTAAATGAGAGTTATTTATGTCGTTGATCCAACCGCTTATTCTTAAGGCTGAACAAAGCCATGCAAGCTTCTTACGTTTCAGCTTAGTTGAGCAGCAATCTTTAGCTGCGTGCTTGGCATCTTTAGTTGATACTTATAATGCTGACGACAGTGTTATTGGTTTTGGCGCCCCTTTACTTGCTTTAAACAGCAGCAAAATCCCTGGTTTAAAAAGTGCGATTAGCATTGAAGGCGTAAAACGCACCAGCCCAGCCAATCAAGATGATTTATGGCTTAGGGTAAGTGGCAGTGATCCCGGTGAAGTGATGCTAAGAGTACAAGAGTGGCTAGCAGTGTTATGCCCGACATTTAGTGTGAACGAGCAAGTAGAGGGCTTTTGTCATCGTGGCGGTAAAGACTTAACCGGTTATGAAGATGGCACTGAAAATCCTGAAGATAATGCCGCAGCGGTTGTTGCGTTAACGGGTGAACCTGGTGTTGAGGGATCGTCGATGTTAGCGGTTCAAAAGTGGCAACATCAAATGAAACACTTCAATAGCCTACCGAGTAAGCAACAAGATGACTTAATAGGCCGTAGAAAAAGCGATAACGTAGAGTTTGCAGAGTCTCCGCCGTCTGCACATACTCGTCGTACCGCGCAAGAAAGCTTTAGCCCTGAGGCCTTTATGTTACGCCGAAGCTTGCCATGGGTTAAGCAGCAAGACTGCGGATTAAACTTTGTCTGTTTTGCTAACAGCTTTTACCCTTTTGAAGCGCAGTTAAAACGCATGTTAGGCTGCGAAGATGGCATTGAAGACGGCTTGTTTGAGTTTAGCCGCCCATTAAGCACTGCCTATTACTGGTGCCCACCAGTAGCCGGAGATAAACTCGATCTTAGTTACTTGCAGTTTTAGTCTTCCTGCTCTGTTTTATATAAGCTCATCCCTCGCGCTTTATAATTAGCCAGCGCGCTGGGGTGGTCTAAATCACAAGTATGTACCCACACTCTGTGGGTTGGCCATTGCCAGGCTGTTTCTATACAGCGGGTTAATAAGCCCCCGCCTAAGCCTTTGCCTAAAAATGCTTTACTTAAACCAAAGTAAGCAATTTCTATGCTGTTATCAGGGTGTTTTTCTAGTTCAAAGTATCCTACAAACTCAGATCCTAGATAGGCGGCATAGGTTTTTAGCTGCTCACCCGAAGTGTAATTTTGCCATTGTTGTTGGCTCCAACCCAGCTTATCTGTCCATTGCCAATGTTTACCTACTTCGGTGTAAAAGGCCAAGCTACTCTCAGCTTGATGCTTCGTCACTTCGCTCACAGTGATTTCTGAGGGAAGGGTCTTGCCCTTTATTTGCGTGGGCTCAGTTTGCTCTAAGTAATAAATGGTGGTGCTCATGGTTTACTCGTATTACGTATTTCCCTGAGTTTAACAACTTGAAAGCGTCTCCTCTAGATGATTGTTAGCCTTAATAAGCTATTGATTTGTAATTGCTTTTGTCAATGTAAAAAGATATGTACAAACGTCAGTATATTTTACAAGTTGTTAACTTTGACTTTTGAGCAATAAGTCAACTTGTTGATAAGGAATGTGAATAAATTTTTGGCGTGGTTTATGCGTTTAGTTTTTGTTGGATATTTCTCGGTTAGTGCAGTGCTATCACTAGAGCCAGTAAATACTAATGAGGGTTTTATGAGTAAACGATTATTGTCGATTTTGGGTTTTAGCTTGGCCGCATTATTTACCACCATCACTTGGGCGGTACCTGTTACATCTTTTGTCCCCGGAGGCGTGTGCGATCCATCTCGAGTAACCCTGACTTCCATTATGGAATCCGGTCAGGCGAATGAGCTGCTTGGTGGCGCAAATCCATCTTATTCAGCAGGTTCTTGTTTGGTGTTTGATGGCAACGATGATAATGCTGAGAATAAACCCAATGTGAATATTGGCCAAAAGAATGATGGACTGCTAAATACTACTTACGGGCCTGGTAACTCCTTATTTTTTATTGAGCCTGATGAGTTACAGAACCTCGATAACAATCCTGTCGATGTGGCTGATGATCCTGGTTGGATCCACTTAGCCAGTGTAAATGAAAACCTAGATGTTGATTACAACCAAGTTGGTCCGGTGGTTAATGGTGGGCTTTCCTTAGACATTGGTGCTTTGCTCAGTATGAGTTTTACTTGTGTGGAAGGGGTTACCGGTGAATGTAAATCGCTAACGTGGCAGATAGAGACAGATCCAAGCATTATTGACCAAGTCTCCCAGATTCTGGGAGGCGCTACCTTCGATCATTTAGCGTTCTCGGTAAAAGCCTCTAATGGCTTCATTCTGTACGATTTCGATTTTATCGATATCTTTGCCCAAGAGTTGAGTGATTTCCCTAATTCAACGCTTAATTTTACTACCCCTTACAAACTGTCTGGTACTCTAAACACAAATGATTTTCTTAACCCTCAAGGGAATAACGCTCAAGGCATTTCGCATTTGAACGTTTGGGCTCGAGATCCTTCAGACCCTGAACCACGTGTATTGGTAACAGAGCCGAGCACCTTTGGCATTATCATCTTAGCGATATTTGGTGTTGTTGTTACACAATACTCACGTAAGTATTAGTCGCTGCCTTTCCACTATAAACACCTCTCACTGGGGTGTTTTGTTATTTAAAGCCGCCAATTGTTGAGGTTAAAAGCGTAACTGTTGCATATTGATTATTCTCATGTAAACGTTTTCCTTCTTTCGTGATGGTCTTCGCATTATTGCCTCGTTAGGCCTACTAGAATCATCTGTAAATTAGGGATTGCTATTTTTATAAAGCGGCTAAGCTTCAGCTTGATACTGAAATCAAGCCAGCGCTTTTAAAATAGCATTGATTATTTGGCCCTCTGGCCTGAATTGGAGAATAGAATGACGCCTGTAAGCGCCAATTTGCTAGCCCAGCGAGACTGGGAAAACCCTGCAGTAACAGAGCGAAATCGCTTACTGTCTCACGTTCCCCTTCAGTCTTTTTCAAGCGTTCAAGATGCTTTGGCCAACACTTGCCCACAGCACAGCCTTAGCTTAAATGGTGAGTGGCGTTTTTGTTTGTTGGCACAGCCAGAGCAGCTTAGCGATGAGTTGTTATTGGGGAAGGCCGGGCAATGGCATTCAATAGATGTACCTAGCAACTGGCAATTAAAGGGCTTTGATAAGGCCATTTATACCAATGTCATTTATCCTTTTGCGGTAAACCCGCCGCAGGTACCCAGTGATAACCCAACCGGGGTTTATCGACGTACTTTTAGTTATCAAGATGAATGGCAACATCAGCAAGTACGTTTGCGCTTTGACGGAGTAAATTCGGCCTTTCATGTCTTAGTTAATGGCCAGTTAGTGGGGTATGGCCAAGATAGCCGTTTGGCCAGCGAGTTTGATATTAGCCACCACCTGCAGCAAGGAGACAATGAGCTGTGTGTGGTGGTTTACCGTTGGAGCGATGGTAGCTATTTAGAAGATCAAGATATGTGGTGGCTGAGCGGTATTTTCCGCGACGTAAGCATTTACGCCAAGCCTAGATTACATATCGCCGACTTTAGCATTAACACCGATTTAGATGCCTGTTACCGCGATGCTCAATTAACGCTAGAAATACACTTGGCGGGTGTTGGTTTAGCCGACTTGGAGAAGTGTTATGTCGAGCTACAGGTATTTGATGGCCAGAGTGCTTTATTCGATTCACCGATTAAAGCTGATACCCATAACAAGGCCATTGACGAAAAAGGCGGTTTTGCCGACCGCATTTTTATAGATCAAACAGTACATTCCCCCAAACTGTGGAGTGACGAGCAGCCACATTTGTATCAAGCGGTGATTAGCTTGTTTAACGCCAAAGGCGAATTGCTAGACGTTGAACAAAGTGCGCTAGGATTTCGTTGTATTGAAATATCTGATGGCTTGCTTAAACTCAATGGCAAAGCCCTGCTGATTCGCGGCGTTAATCGCCATGAGCATGACCCTGAGTTGGGGCATGTAATGACAGAGCAACGTATGTTGCAAGACATTAAGCTACTCAAGCAAAACAACTTTAATGCAGTGCGTACCGCGCATTACCCTAACCACCCTCGCTGGTACGAGTTATGTGATGAATACGGCCTATTGCTGGTGGATGAAAGCAACTTAGAAACCCACGGTATGTTTCCTATGTGTCGTTTGTCAGACGATCCAGAGTGGATGCATGCATATATGCAGCGAGTAACACGCATGGTTGCTCGAGATAAAAATCATCCTTCAATTATTATTTGGTCTCTCGGTAATGAGTCGGGTTACGGCAGCAATCACGACGCAATGTATGGCTGGTTAAAACACGCGGATGCAAGTCGACCTATTCAATATGAAGGAGGCGGGGCAGATACTCCAGCTACCGATATTCTTTGCCCAATGTATGCGCGAGTTGATTGGGATACCGGTGGGGAGGGCATTCCTAAGCGCGCTATTACTGCGCATATTGGCGACCCTAACGAGCGGCGGCCACTAATCCTTTGTGAATATGCCCATGCCATGGGGAATAGCTTAGGCAGTATCGATGAGTATTGGCGAGCCTTTCGTTTACACCCTCGTTTACAAGGCGGCTTTATTTGGGATTGGGTTGATCAAGGAATAACAAAGTATACAGATGCTGGCGAAGCATACTGGGCTTACGGCGGGGATTTTGGAGACAAACCCAACGACCGACAGTTTTGCATTAATGGATTAATTTTCCCCGATAGAACGGTGCACCCAAGTTTGGCTGAAATTAAGTATTTGCAGCAGTATTGGCAAATCCATGCGGAAGACTTAGATGGCGGAGCCTTTCGGATAACCAACGAGTACTTGTTTAGCGATAGCCAAAATGTTTCTTTAGTTTGGCGCATAGAGCAGCAAGGCGAGCTGTTTGACCAAGGCACCCTAGAAATTGATGTAGCGGCAGGAGAAACCCAGCTCTTTCATCTTCCAGCTAAGGCAATCAGTGCGCTGGCTAAACAGCGCCACGGAGAGTTCTGGCTGACGATAGAAGTAAGTCTAAGCAGCAAAACACCATGGGCAAACGCAGGGCATGTAATGGCTCAGCAACAATTTAAACTGCCAGTTGGGGGGTTATTGGCTAAACCTGTCTTAAGTAAAGCAGCGGTGACGTGCCAGCAAAAAGACCGCCTAATTAGCTTTGTTAGCTCGGAGCAAACAGTGGTTTTTGATTGTGTTTCTGCACAGTGGGTGTCGTGGGTTAAACGCGGCAAAGAGCTGTTTACCGCTCCTTTAGCTAATAACTTCTATCGTGCCCCTTTAGACAACGACATTGGTGTTAGTGAAGCTAGTCAAATGGACCCTCATTCTTGGATAGCGCGTTGGCAAAATGCAGGTCTGAATCATTTAGAGCGTGCAGTTAGTAAGTTTGAGTTCTCACAGTTAAGTAATGGTTGTTGGCAACTTGAGTGCGATAGCGATTTTAGCTTTGAGAATCGTTTGGCTTTTTCTGTGGAACAACGCTTTTTGATTAGCGCTGATAAAGTGGAGTTGAGTACTGCGGTAGATGCAGCGCCTTATCTCCCTCCTTTACCGCGTGTGGGCTTGGAGCTGAGCTTAGACAAACAGTTTAGCCAAGTAAGTTGGTTTGGTTTAGGCCCACATGAGAACTACCGTGATCGTTTGGCCAGCGCGATAGTGAGCCGTTACCAATCGAGCATTGACGACTTACATACGCCGTATATTTTCCCTAGCGAAAATGGCGGGCGCGGCGCGATTCGCCAGCTAGAAATTGAACGTGATGATGGTTTGGCGCTAGCGATTAACTGCCAACCACATTTGCAGTTTGCGGCTAGGCGTTACAGCCAGCAGCAGCTTAGCCAGGCGACTCATAACTACCAGCTAACAGATAGTGGAACGGTGTTTGTGCAACTCGATATTGCCCATCAAGGCGTAGGGGGAGACGATTCTTGGAGCCCGTCTGTGCACCCTAAGCATCAAGTTAGCGATAGCCATTATCGCTATCAAATAGAGTTTTCGCTGCAAGGATTAAAATGATGAATATTTATCATTTGTACGGTCAAACTAGCAGTGTGTTGTTAAAAGAAACTGATTCTTTGCCAGAAATCGTTTATTGGGGGCGTAAGTTAAGTTTGCCTATAGATAGCAACTTACTTGGCGCAATATCAAGACCTTTAGGTGAAGCCAGTTTAGATGAGGATGTAGCACTTACTGTATGCCCAGAAGCGAGTGACGGGTGGTTCTCTAGCCCTGGTTTAGAAGGCAACAGGGCTGGCAAAGACTGGTGTCCTCGTTTTAGCGCTAAGTGTGTGTTGTCGGGACATTCTTCGTTATTGATAACTGCGCAAGATAAACAGGCTCAGCTGGCCTTGGAAATTACGCTGCACTTAGATGAGAGTAGCGATGTACTCAGGATGCAATCAAGCGTGACAAATTTAGGTGAGCTTGATTACAGCCTGCAACGCTTAGCCTTAACCTTGCCGCTAACGGCGCAAAGTAATGAGTTGTTGTCTTTACACGGGCGTTGGACTAAAGAGTTTCAGCAGCATCGCCAGCCGCTAGAGCGCGGCATTATTGCACAAGAGAATCGTCGTGGCCGTACGTCACATCAGTATTTCCCTGGTGCGGTGATTGGCGAGAAAGGCTTTAACCAGCAGCAAGGCGAAGTGTACGGATTTCATTTAGCTTGGAGCGGTAACCACAAGATTCAAAGTGGGGTTAAAACCGATGGTCGGCGCTGGCTGCAAGCAGAAGAACTGCTGCTAAGTGGTGAAATATCGCTAGCTAAAGGACAGCGTTATCAAACGCCCAGTTTGTATGCGTGTTATTCGGCCAATGGCCTTAATCAAATGAGTGCTAATTTTCACAAGTTTGTGCGTACGCATATCTTACGCTTCCCACAAGCCGATAAACCGCGCCCGGTGCACCTTAATACTTGGGAGGGGATTTATTTTGACCACGATCCAAGCTACATCAAAAAGATGGCCAGCCTAGCCGCCGATATCGGCGTAGAACGCTTTATTATTGACGATGGCTGGTTTCCGGGGCGAGACCACGATAAAGCTGGCTTAGGCGATTGGTACTTAGATACTCAAAAATACCCCAATGGCCTAGAAGAAGTCATCGATCATGTTCAGCAACTGGGTATGGAGTTCGGATTATGGTTTGAGCCAGAAATGGTCAACCCAGACTCTGCCTTGTATCGCAATCATCCTGAATGGGTATTGGGCCAAACGGGTTACGAGCAAAAAACCGGGCGCTACCAATACGTATTAGATTTACAGAATACCGAGGTATTCGACTACTTGCTGGAGCGACTCGATAGCTTACTTAGCCAATATGCTATTTCATACATCAAATGGGACATGAACCGAGAACTGGTGCAGCCTAGCCATTTAGGAGAAGCAGCAGTACACCGCCAAACTAAGGCTTTTTATGCCTTGGTGGATGAGTTAGCTAAACGCCATCCTCAGTTAGAAATTGAAAGCTGTTCTTCGGGAGGAGGGCGCATAGATTATGAAGTGCTTAAACGCAGTCACCGTTTTTGGTTATCGGACAGTAACGATGCTTTAGAGCGACAGATTATGCAGCCGGCGATGTTGTACTTTTTCCCTCCTGAAGTAATGGGTTCCCATATTGGTCCAGCGCATAGCCATACTACATACCGACAGCACAGCATTGGTTTTAGAGGATTGACTGCGCTAGTTGGCCACATGGGAGTGGAGCTTGACCCTGTAGCTGTAGATGCTGAGCAACGTCAGCAGTTCGCTCACTATATCGCTTTACATAAGTCGCTACGGCCTTTGTTACACAGGGGAACTTTTTTACAGCTGGCTGCAAGCGATAGCTCTTGGCAAGCCTATGGGGTGCAAGATCAGCAGCAAGGAGAGGGCGTTTATTGGGTTGTGCAACTCACTATGCCGGATTACACCTTGCCGGGAGCGTTGAGGTTTACTGGGTTGGATCCGCAAGCGATGTATTCACTTGAGGTTCTAGATAAACCTGATTTTAAACACATTATGAAACAGTTTCCCACTTGGATGGAGAGCAACGCCGCTTACCGTGGCGATACCTTGATGAAGCTAGGCATTCAACTGCCGATTATGGATCCTGAAAGCGCCATGCTGCTTAAACTCAGCCAGCAAGCTTGAGTGAGTGCTTGGCTTAATGGTTTTGCAGTTGAGAGTATTCTTGCTGGCTAAGCGCAAAGTTGTTTAATAAGGTGTATTGCGCTTCGCCGCTTAGGGGATTTTTTTGATTAAATGCAATATCGAGTAGCAGGATTTTCAAAGGCTCTGCTGCAGGAATACTACCACTGTTAATGCTGTCAAATACGGCTTCTTTCAGCATGTTTGAGTCACCCTCTAGCATGTTACTGGCAATTTTACTTCGTTGTTCACTAGCACTAAAGCGCATCAGCTGTGAGAGTAGCATTTCGGCCTCATCCCCTTCAGTTTCAAACACCTTACTTTCAAGCTCGCGGGTAAGTATGTCCCGGTCAGCCTGGCTGAGTTGATAAGGTTTAATTAAGTTAAGTGCTTCAACACTGCGGTAATTATCAGAGTGATTCATCACCGCCATATCTACCAAGCTATTAACTAAATGCTCCGATTGAATATCTGTTGAGGTACTGGCCAATATCGCAATGAATTTTTGTTGAGTTTGCGGATCAGCTTGCATCGCATATTGTTCAGCCAATTCAAATAAGGCGGCATCGCTTTGCGGGGTCGATGCGCCTTTAATAGCTGATATCAGCAGGTTGAATTCAGGGTCTTCAATACTTAGGTTCTCAAGTTGACTAATCGTGTCATTTAAACTGTTGGGGTCGTTGCGTAGCGAGTGTTTAAGTGCATCAAAGCGCTGGGCTGACTTATTCTCTGTTTGCTCTTGATGACTCTTTTCAAGCGCTTGTTTATTGGTAGGTGTAGCAACAATAGGATTGTTGGTATGGCCTGTTTGCATATTTAAGGAGATGCCATTATTCGATGGATGAAGAGTGCTGCTTGTATCGTGTCTGGAATTTGTCGTTTGTTGTGCTGAGACACTTTGCATGGTGCCAGTTTGATGGCGACTATCGACACCTGTTGGATGATAAACAACTGCAACCAGGTAGCCAGCAATAAAGCATGCACCAAAAGACAGTGCCAAACGTAGGGTTTTCATTGTGTTCTCCAAACAGGCCAAGCTGCAGCGCTTACTTAATCGCCAGCATCTTACAGTCATTCAAATGGAAGAGACTAAGCTGGAATAAGCTACTTAGTCTCTGCACAAATGAGCTTTAGCGTAACCAAAGCGATAAATCTACCGCGCCTTTGTGATTAAGGTTAGCATCGCCAAAAACCTCAATGGCTAGGATCTGGTAGCCATTGGCGATTCCGTTGGTTTTAAAGCCTAAATCTGAGTTGTCCCAGCGGTTTGCATGTGGGCCAAAATCCAGTTCTTGGTTACTTCCTGTGGAAGTAGGGGAGCGACGAACACTCCAATATTGTTTGAATTGTCGGTTATCACCGTTGCCACAATATTGAGCGCCGTTACGGTCAACTAAATATACGTCGTAGGTGGCTCCGTTGGCATTCACGGTGCCTTTACTTTCCGCAGGTGCTCCTTCATTTTCGTCCCAAGGCACAAACTTACCTGGGCCCTTCCAGCTGTCTACTACATAGTACTCTTGGGAGTTACTGCCGCTGCAAGACCAACCATAAAGTGCGACTAAGGCTTTTTGAATATTTGAGTTGCTGGTGAGCTCGCCAACGTTGTAACCAATTTTTCTGTAACGTGCACCATTTTCCCAACCTAGGCCGCCAATGGCGTCTTCGCCCCAAGATTTGGCCATGTTCCATTCGGCTCGATAATGGCGTCCCGCATCATTATAAAAACCGATTTTCACATCACAGCTTTTAATGTTGTTTTGGCTAAGTTCAAACCACGAATAAAAGTGGCCTCGATAGGTGCCTGAGCCGTAACCATTATCAGAGTCCGCTGCGGGGTCACAAATTGTTTTACCAATACTGGCTGCTAAGGCTGTAGTCGGGGTGAGTGAAAGTAATGAGCCAAATGCTAATGATAAGGCTAGAAGTGGAGTTTTCATTTGGGTGTTCCTATTCCGTTTAGGTTACCAACGAACTAGTCAGAGAATGCGTTTCGTAAGACCATACAACTCGTTAAATGCTATGTTTAATTATTTGAATTTGTGTACGTTTTTTGTACGGGTATAGTATTGGCTTGGTAAGATTTCTAGGTCAAACCCAAAAATTAAAAGACAAGGGCGCATCATACTAAGCGATGAAATTTTGCCGTTTACAAAAAAACGAAATTGACTAGTGATAAAAAATGAACGAAATAATCTATTGTTTTATCGTACTATTTAATCGCAGAGGGGGGAATGATCCAGCCTGTAAGCCAGCTAGCTACAGCAAGGTAGCAACAAAGTATGCCTTACCATGAGCTTTACCGACCAAGACTAAAGCAACAAGCTTGATAGGCAGGGGCAAGTTTGCCCCATTTACTCCCTTAATAGTTAGCTGCTGCTTTCATGAACATTTGAAGCGCCGCATCTTTCTATTATTAGCGGGTTTATTGTTGTAACAGCTGCAATAAGAAATGTTGCTTCCTTATTGCCTTAGGCCTCCACTTCTTTTGTCAGAGTAAAACTCATAACGCTGCGACTCATTGTTAAGACTGAAAATGATATTCGTGAATTAGAGACTGCTGTAACCAGCATAGGAGGTCTAGAAACTAAACCTTAAAGCGAAGGAGTGTTACACAAAAGATTAAGTATTTAGTGAGTAAAAAAGGGTGCGCCATAGCGCACCAAAAAAGAAAGTGATATTCGGAATAAAATTAGTTAATTGAGGCTAAAATAGCATCAAGCTTGGCGTACTTCTCAAAGATTTTTTGTTCCTCCGCTTCATTATAAGTATTACTCAATAAGGCTATTTCACTATGCTGAATGTCTCGCCATAGCTTCAAGGCTTGTAACTGTTCTTCGCTGGTTAAACTTTCCAGTACATTCACTTTAACAAGGTCGGTTTTTGTCTCGTAGAACAGTTGGTCTAGGCGCTGATAAAGAACGCTGAAGCTGATTTCAGCTTTCACATTATCATCCAGTTCGCTGCTATCTAGTTGGTACTCTAACGCTAGCATCTGCTCACGCCAGTCTAGCGCTTGAGATTGTTTGTCTAGCGGTAAACGTGAGATAGAAGCGTCGTAATCAACCACTATAAAGGGGTCATTAAATGGCTCGAAGTCTTTGATGGCCTCGGCTTGCGCGCCACCGAGGTATAGCGCTAAAGCGAGCAATGGCGCGAGTAACCTCAAGTTTTGTTTAAGTCGGTATTTCATGCTAAATTCCTTAATGACTTAGTATTTCATGCTTATGTCAAACCAGCCGGTTTAGGGTGCATCCTGATCCGGTTGGTACTCTAGCAAATCACCAGGCTGGCATTCTAAAACCTGACAAATCGCATTTAGGGTTGAAAAGCGGATCGCTTTGGCGCGGCCAGTTTTCAAAATAGATAAATTCTGTATTGATATTCCTACTGCTTCAGACAGTTCATTTAAGCGCATTTTTCGTTTAGCTAGCATCACATCTAAGTTGATTACTATTGTCATGAACCGCTCCCACTAAATAGTTGCATCTACATCAGCTTGAATTTGCACGCCCAAGTGCATTACGTGAGCAATTACAATCATAAACAAGCCGGCTAATAACAGTGGAAAGTCGAGAGAGATATATTCCATGCTTGCCCACTCATGAGGCGGCGGAACCGGGCCAAATAAGTCTTCCATTGGCGGGGGAGCAAAGGGCGGATTCAATTCAATATCAAAGGGAATCATGATGTGTTCGATAAGGTAATTAGCCACACTGTTCACGATAAATAAGGCGACTAAAGTCCAGCCGATGCAACGAAAATGGTTAGTGGTTTCCAAGGTGAATACTTTACCTAAACTGTAAGCCTTAAATAACCGGTCTATTTCCCATACCAGTGAAGCCATCAATAATGAGGTGATAAAGAAAATTGCCACCGAGCTCACTCTCATTGAGATAGGTAAAGGCTCTGGAGGAAAAAACGCTTCGGGTGGTAATAATGAAAGCTCGTCAATGGGGAACTCGGGAGGGCCAAACAACATATCTAAAATAGTGTAAAAGCTATATACCCAAGGGCTGTTTTTCATTGGTTCTATATCTAAACCTAGCTCACTAGGAAAACCAACCATACAAACTAATATTAGTGCAACTAAGCTCCATAAGAAGATCCGCATTCTTTTACCTACGGCACTAATAGCCTCAATGGACTGCATTGTCTATGTTCTCCCTACTAGACGAACCTCTACGATAAACAATGTTTATTTATCGTTTATCATTAAATAATGAATGATAAAATTCTCAAAGTAAACACTTATAAGAGAGGTTTCTTAGATAAACTTAAGCTTTGCTGATAGCGAGCTTTGCTTTTGACAGGCTGGTCTCATTTGGTTAGCGTTAGCACTTCTTACACCCTTCGGTAGCCCCATCTAAATGAACTCAAATATGACCCATCAATTAGAAGCGAAATGCCTTACCTTTTTACAGCAACAAGTCTGTGCTGATGCTGCCCATAAACTTGATCATATTATGCGAGTTGTTGGCTTAGCGACGTTGTTTTGTCAACAAGAAGGCGCAAAGTTAGCGGTGGTTTTACCCGCGGCCTACTTGCATGACTGTGTGACGCTAGCTAAAAACCATCCGCAGCGTGCTAATGCCTCAATGCTTGCTGCAGATAAAGCAGTAGCGTTCTTGACTGATATAGATTATCCCGCCGATTATTTGGCCGACATTCATCATGCCATTGTGGCGCATAGTTATAGCGGGCAAGTTAAGCCGCAAACCTTGGAAGCGAAAATTGTTCAAGATGCCGATCGCTTAGATGCTTTAGGTGCTATTGGTATTAGTCGCTGTATTCAGGTGGGTAGTGGATTAGGAAGAGATTTGTATCACGCCAATGATCCCTTGTGTGAGCAACGTACTCCCAATGACACGCTCTATACCATCGATCATTTTTTTACTAAGTTATTGTTAATTCAGGATACGGTGCATACCGACGCCGCTAAGAAAGAGGCCAAAATACGCAGTCAGTTTATGCGGAGTTTTTTAACTCAGCTAAAAAGTGAGTTATCGTTTTAGTTCAGCCATTCACTTTGATGTTGAGGTACTTAGACTGTTGTTTAAATACGTGGAGTACTAACCATCCTTGGTCAGTGCTATTATTAATGTGTATTTAGAAACGGAAATCGAAACCTATCGTTCCAATTGTTTCCTCAGACTTTACACTGCCTTTGTTACTAATCGGGTTGTAGTAAGCACTCTCTACTTCAAGCACGTCGTACTTCACTTCTAAGTAGATGTTTAAGATGTTATCACCTAGATGAGTACGGATACCTTGTAACCACATTAGGTTTACCACATTCATTTCTACGCCATCAAAAGACTTACCCATATTGGCATTAAGCACTGTGTAGTGGGTATTGTTCCAAGGCTGTAATACGTAGAGGTTAAGTGAGCTCATATGAGAGTTGTCTGAGCCTAAAAATTTTGCAACGTTGGTTCCGTTTGCGCCGCCAAAGTCTGCAATGCCTTTGCATAAACCATTTTCTAGGTCACCATAATTGCGGCAATTAGAATCAATGCTGTTACCAATACCATCTACATCCCAGTCAACATAGGTGTAGTTGATAGATGGGAAGAACATTGTACCTTCGGCAGTTTTTAGCGGCAGCATGTAACCAGCGGTATACATGTTAGTAAGATCGGTCACGCGATATAGATCGGTATACACGCCACCAAAGCGCGCATCAAAGTGAGCAAGACGAAAGCGGAAGTTGTCACTTTCGGTGTAGTACTCACCTAATAAAGTGGTTTGGGTTGTTTCTGTTCCGCTACCACCGCCAGCAGCGAGTTTAATTTGGCCGTTATGGTCGGCAGCGATGCCTCCACGCCAATTGCTGTTACGAGGATCGGCATCGTGAAACTCTTCATCAGCAGTTGGTGCTGCTACTTCTTCAGCGAAGCTTAAGGGTGAGAACAGTGCGGTTAAAATCGCTGATGCGATTAGCGTGTTGTTTAGGTTTGTCATAGTAACTACTGGGTTAGCTGTTTGAGTGGCGGCATCTTACAAACAAGCTGTTTTTTGTAAAATACCCAGTAGTGACTTTAACTAATTCGATTTCTGACTTGAGCTAGATATAGAGTTTATTATCGATATAATCCATTCGTTTAGTGGATTGTCTTTATTTTGCTGGCGTAGGCAAACTACAATATCTGAGACTCCTTCGGCAAAATCTTCTAGACTTTGCGGCAACGAAACACTGACCAAGCTGGTTTTTTCTGGCAGCATTGAGCGACTTGCCGCCAATATCCCTTCGCTTTGCTCACACGCATTCATCGCTAACAGAAAGTTATCGGTTTTTAGGCTGATTTGCGGCTCCACTTTTAGGTTATTAACTAGCATGTCGAAGTGAGCACGTAAGTCGTTCCAGTTACTGGCATTCCAAATAATTAAAGGCCAATGGAAAATACTGTCTAACGTCTCTGGAGGAGAAGTGGCTAAAGGGTGCTGCGGATTGACGAGCAAGATAAACTCATCTTTAGCGATGACTTTTTGACTGATTGATTTAGGTAAAAAGCGGTTAAAAAAGTTCACACCTAAGCAAGCTCTACCTTGCAGCAACTTCTCTGTACTTGACTCACCCCATTCCTCTAAGCACCAAGTAACATTGGGAGCGGCGTCTGACAGCGCCTTGTATAAACGAGAACCATAAACAGACATGAGAGGGCGATTTAAAATAATCACTCGCTCACCTTCTAGTTGCGAAGGGTCAATTTGTTTATCGTTCTGTAAGGCCTGCTGCGCAGCATGTAATAGCCCAGGGATATGCTCTACAATTTTTTCTAAATAGCTGGTGGGCGCTAAACGGTTGCCTGAACGTATGAGCAGGCGATCATTTAAAATCTCTCGCGCTTTGGCTAAATGGCGAACCACTTTTGATTGAGAGAGTTGTAAACGTTCAGCTGTTTTATAGGTGTTTTGGGTTTGATGTAAATCAAGCAGTACTTTTAGTGTGCCTAACTCTATTTCATCGAGCCGCATTCTTAATATCTTTTATTATTTGGTGTTTGTGTCTGTATTGTAATTCAATGTTGAAATTTAATATTGATTTGGTCGGTATTTATGCGAGATTATAGTTAAGGCTGAGCACTGCGTGGAGGGTTAAGAAAGAGTATTAACATGGATGTGTCGGTAACAAAAAAGCCGACGTTAAGATGTGTCGGCTTAATGTTGGCGCTTCGCTTAATTTATATTACTCATCACTTGTTATTACTCGGCGTGGCTTAGATTCAATGGCTTTTAGGTAATCATGGGTCCAAATTTGCGAGCGAATTTTACGGCGATTACCGCGGCTTACATACAAGTTTTGTTGTTTGCCATCTAATACTCGCGCCTTGGTGGTATCAGCAAACTGTAGCTCTAGTAAGTCGATAACCCGCTGTTTTAATTCTTCATCATAAATCGGTACACCCACTTCAACTCGCTCTTCAATGTTTCGAGTCATCCAGTCGAACGAGGCAATGTAGACTTGATCTTCTCCACTGTGGTGGAAATGAAATACTCGAGGGTGTTCTAAGAAGCGGTCAACAATACTAATAATACGGATATTGTCGCTCACTCCCTCTAAACCTGGCACTAACGAACACATGCCGCGGATCACCATGCGAATTTTTACCCCAGCTTTGCTTGCTGCATACAAACGGGTCACTAAGCCTTTATCAACTAAGTTGTTTACTTTAATAGTAATGGCTGCAGGGTGGCCTAAGTTGGCTTGGTTTATCTCGTAATCAATTAAGCTGAACAAGCGGCGACGAGTATCGTTAGGCGAAACAATTAAGTGCTGGAACTTAAAGCGTCGATAAGGCTGCTGAATAAAACGAAATACGTTTTCTACTTCTTGGCCAATCTCTTGGTTTTTAGTAAACAGTGCAAAATCGGTGTAAATTTTGGCGGTTTTTTCATGGAAGTTACCAGTACCAATATGGCTATAAAATACCCGTTGGTCGCCTTCTTTACGTGTAACAAGCAACAACTTAGAGTGCACTTTTAGCGAGGGCACGCCAAAGACTACTTTTACACCAGCATCGGTGAGCATTTGTGCCCAGCCAATGTTTGCACCTTCATCAAAACGTGCGCGTAATTCAATCACTACGGTGACGCGTTTGCCATTATTGGCGGCGTCAATTAACGAGTTCATTAGGTGAGATTTTTTGGCCACCCGATAAATGTTGATTTTGATGCTGCTGACTTTAGGGTCAAACGAGGCTTGGCGAACAAACTCCGAGATATAACGGAATTTGTGGTAAGGGTAATACAGCAAAATATCACGCGCGCTGATAGCGTCAAATACGGTATCAAAGCTATCAAAGTCTCGGCAATTTAATGCCGGAATTTTGTTGTTTTCTAGGTACTTCCTGCCCACGTTTGGAAAGCCAATGAAGTCTTTAAAGTTATGATAACGACTGCCGCTTACACTGTGGTCTAGTTTTGAGATGTGCAGCATTTTACTCAAGCGTTTGATCATACTGTTGGGCATTTCTCTGTCGTAAACAAAACGCACCGGTTCTGCTGTTAAACGCTGTTTAATGCCTCCAGACATTTTCTCTAATAAACCTTGGTCTACCTCATCGGTGAGATCGTAGTCCGCATCGCGGGTCATTTTAATTGAGTATGCCGATATGGTGTCGTATTCGTAAAATCCACGCAGTAAATCATCCAAACAAAAACGGATAATATTATCTAAGATAATCATTGTTTTGCGGGTTTTAGAACCATCTGGCGGCAATACTACAAAACGCGGCAGAGTATCGGTGGGGATCTCAATCAACAAGTGACTTTCTTTATCCCCTTTTTTAACTTCAACCGCTAAGTAGGTGTACTCATCTTTTAAGAAGCGAACCAAGTCTGTACGTTTGGTAATAACAATTGGTGTGATGTGACGAAGCACTTTGTCTTTAAAGTATTTACGCACCCAGTTTTGATGATTATCACTTAACTGATCTTCATTAATCAGGAAGATATTACGGCGCGCTAAAGTGAGAATAATTTCCCGGTAGGTCTCATCAAAGTCTTGCTGTAGTTCGGCAAGCTTGGCTTGCACGTCACTAAGTAACTTGATCGAGCCGTCGTCTTTCTGTTTTAACTCATTTAAGATGATTCTGCGTTTTAGTGCTGCCACGCGTACTTTATAAAACTCATCTTGGTTATTAGAAAAAATCCCTAAAAAGCGCACTCGCTCGATGATAGGCACGGAGTGATCTTGGGCTTCTTGCAAAACACGTTGGTTAAACGAAAGCCAACTTAACTCTTTCTCAATATAAAGACTGTCGCTCATTGGTCACCTATATAAAATACTGCTTAAGTTACTCATCTAGTCTTGGTCAAAATCTACCATCAAATCATCAGCTAGTGATTCCAAAGAATCTTGAATATTGCCTAGTTGCTCTTCATTAGCGCAAGGTACTAATAGATGCGCGGTAAAGATAAGGCCGCCCCAGTTAGGCGCGCTGGCAACAAGGGTGTTTATTTCAGTGATGCTAACACCTAGTGCATTTAGCGCTTGAGTGACTTCTTTAACAATGCCTACACGATCGTTGGCTGTCACGGTAATAGCCACTTGAGCTTGCTCTGCATCGCCACTTTTATCGCCTTCTGCGATGTTAACCAATAAGCCATCTTGATCTTGTAAGGCATGGCTTAGGCTAGCTAAGTGCTGTTCGTCTACCTCTATATGCAGAATGCCGGCAAACTGCCCGGCAAGCTCGGTTAAACTGCTGGCTAGCCAATTGCCTTTGTGTTGCACTACTAAAGAAGATAATTGGTCTACAATACCTGGGCGGTCTTTACCAATTACGCTGACTACGAGTTGTTTCATCTTGTTGCTCCTTAGTAGGGTAGGTTATCGCGCTAAGTGCAGAAAACTAAGCGTAATTCCCGAGGGATTAAAGTATGCATAGCTTTTATTGATTTAGGAAGATGTAAGCTCGCGCACTTGAAGAAAAATCATCCACCTACGCAATATAATTTCACTGTAATATTAGCTACATACAAATGTAACACTGGCTTGCTAATGATAGAACAGTAAGCCCCTTAAAGCCCTCAAAATTGTGACATTTTTTTTAGTATTTCACTCTGTAACAATACTGTCATAAAACTGCCATATACTTTCGCCAGATCTATTAAATTGTGAGGGATATATGACGCAGTCAGTGTCATTTAATAGTAGTGCTCAGCGGCAAATTAAGGACCGACTAACCCGCTACAGCGTAAGTGCTGGCGGAATTGTGGTTCTTTTGGCGTTGATCTTAATTTTCTTCTATTTATTGTACGTGGTAGCACCTATTTTTTATGGTGCTAGTTTAGAAAAGTCAAAAACCATTCCGCTAAACGATAGTCATACTACCGTGGCCATTGGTGTTGAAGAACAAAACGAAATTGCCTATCGCTTTAACAGTGATGGCCGCTTACGTTTCTTCAACCTAACCGATACGCCGCGTGAGTTTACAGATTATCAAGTTGACGCAGAAATAACTGCGGCAGACCGCACAGTGCCAAACCAAGGTTTAGTGGCCTACGGTACTCGTGAAGGTACAGCTTACGTGGTTGCGCCTAAGTTTGGCGTTAGCTACCCCAACGACAAACGCTTAATTACGCCGAGCTTAGACTACCCAATGGGTGAGCAAGCATTGAGCATTGATGCCCAAGGGCAGCCTATTGTTCAGTTGGCGTTTGAACGCGAAGAAGAGTCTGCAGTAGTAGCCGCCATTACCGAAGATGGCCGTGGCATGTTGGTACGTTTAGAAGCCGAAGAAGACATGTTTAGCGAGTCTTTAGAATGGTTGCCTGAACTCGCTGAAATTCCGAGTCTGCCAAAAAGTGTTGATCAAATGTTGGTCACACCTGACTTGCGTCGTTTGTATATTCGCAGCGGTAACCAACTAGCAAACTACAACATTTCAAACATTGATGATGTGCGTTTAAACTCGGTTGATTTCATCAACAGTAAAGACGCTAATGTTACAGACCTTGCCTTACTCACTGGCGCTAGCTCGCTGATCGTTGCAAACGATAACGGCAGTATTACTCAGTGGTTTGATGTGGCTAAAGATGGCGTACGTAAACTCACTCAAATTCGCGAATTTAACGCTGGCACTAAAATTAATGAGATTGGTGTTGAGTATTTCCGCAAAGGGTTTGCAGTAAGTGGCGAAGATGGGTCTATTACCCTATTTCACACTACTGGCGGTGGGCGTTTAGTGCGCGAGATGACCGACTCTAAAGCCTTTGGTTTAGCCTTCTCACCACGTGCCAGCGGCCTATTAACAGAATCTGAGAAGGGCCTAGAATTTTACCACGTAGATAATGAGCACCCAGAAGTAACTTGGCGCGCATTGTGGAGCAAAATTTGGTACGAAGGTTACCCAGAACCGCAATATGTTTGGCAATCAACCTCGGCCAGTGATGACTTTGAGCCTAAATTGAGCTTAGTGCCGATTTCCTTCGGTACCATTAAAGCTGCTTTTTATGCGATGTTATTTGCTGCACCCATTGCCTTAGCGGGTGCTATTTACACCGCTTACTTTATGTCTGCGCCGCTACGTAAAGTGGTTAAGCCTACCGTTGAAATTATGGAAGCTTTACCTACGGTAATCTTGGGCTTCTTAGCCGGCTTATGGTTAGCCCCTCTTATTGAAGATAACTTACCCGGTGTTATCGCCATTATGGTGTTACTGCCGGTCGGCTTCCTAGCAACTGCTTTTGCTTGGTCAAAAATGCCGAAGAAAGTGCGTCAACTATTACCAGACGGTTGGGACGCCATCGTGCTTATCCCAGTAGTACTGTTTATTGGTTGGGGCTGTATTCAAATTAGCCCAGCGCTTGAGCAATGGATGTTTGACGGCGATGCACGTTTGTACCTGACCAACGAGTTAGGGATTAGTTTCGACCAACGTAACTCAATGGTGGTGGGTTTAGCCATGGGGTTTGCGGTTATTCCTACTATTTTCTCAATTGCCGAAGATGCGATTTTCTCGGTGCCTAAGCACTTGAGCAATGGCTCGTTAGCGTTAGGTGCTACGCCTTGGCAAACCTTGACTAAGGTGGTCATTCTTACCGCCAGCCCAGGTATTTTCTCGGCCGTAATGATGGGCCTAGGTCGCGCAGTTGGCGAGACCATGATTGTACTGATGGCTACAGGTAATACTCCGGTAATGGATTGGAGTATCTTCCAGGGCATGCGTACTTTGTCGGCTAACATCGCGGTAGAAATGCCAGAGTCTGAAGTGGGAAGCTCACATTACCGAGTGCTGTTCTTAGCGGCCTTTGTATTGTTTGTATTTACCTTCGCATTTAACACCATTGCTGAATTTGTGCGCCAACGTCTGCGCGACAAATACAGCTCGCTGTAATAGGGATATGGGAACTAACCGATGAATAAGTGGTTTAAATCAGGTAACCCGTGGATTTGGATGACAGCCGGTGCGGTAAGCATAAGCTTAGTAGCAGTAATTGGATTACTGCTACTGATTGCCGCACGAGGTTTAGTTTACTTCTGGCCAAGCCCAGTGCTTGAAATGGAAGTTCATCAGTTTGGCAAAAACCAAACGGTTATTGGTGAACTGTACGAAACAGAGTTAGTGCCAATTGAGCGCTTACAAGCCTCTGGTGCTAACTTAGAAGGCTTAGACGGTGATTTTGTAGAACGTTTTCTAATAAAAACCGGTAACCGCGAATATGTTGATCTAGATTTTCGCTGGCTAACTGAAAACGAAATCTTGTCGAAAACACGCCCAGAAAATATTGCGGTGGTAGAGCGTAGAACCAACGGTAACTTTTATGGTTACGTTGAAGGTATTGTTAAAGGCGGCGAAACAATTGACGCTTCTTTAGATACTGACCACGCAACATTGTATGAGCTGTTAGAGCGTTCAAACGACATTATTGAACAAGCTGACTCGTTGCAGCGCAGCGATATTGGTAGCATTAACTATAGCCTAGAGCGTTTACGCCTTAAACAGCGTAAATACGAAATGGCTGAAGAGTTAACTGCTGAGCGCCTAGCGGGTATTGAGGCCGAAGAAGAACAGCTTCATCAAGATTACTTGGTATTAGAGAAACAGTTGTTCGCTTACCGAGACGATGCGCGTCGTGACCAACTTGTTATTCGCGATATGCGTGGCGAGTTGGTGACCATTCCAATGGACAACGTATTGGATGTGTTCTTCCCTAACGAGATGAACTGGTTTGATAAAGTAGGCCATTGGGTACATCAAGCAACCAAGTTTATTGTATCTGAACCGCGTGAAGCGAATACCGAGGGCGGGGTATTCCCAGCCATCTTTGGTACGGTATTCATGGTAATGCTGATGGCGGTTATTGTTACGCCTTTAGGTGTGGTTGCCGCTATTTACTTGCACGAATATGCAGGTAATAACAGCTTGACTCGCTTGATTCGTATCGCGGTGATTAACTTAGCGGGTGTGCCATCTATTGTATACGGCGTATTTGGCTTAGGTTTCTTTGTGTACATGCTAGGTGGCAGTATTGATTCCTTGTTCTATCAAGAGTCTTTACCTACACCTACCTTTGGCTCGCCAGGGGTTATTTGGGCAGCCTTAACCTTAGCAATTCTTACCTTACCGGTGGTTATTGTCTCCACTGAAGAAGGCTTGTCGCGTATCCCAAGTGCGGTTCGTCAAGGTTCGTTAGCGTTAGGTGCGACCAAAGCAGAAACCTTGTGGCGTATCGTTATTCCTATGGCTAGCCCAGCCATTATGACGGGATTAATTTTAGCGGTAGCTCGTGCAGCAGGTGAAGTAGCACCATTAATGTTAGTGGGTGTGGTGAAGCTAGCGCCAACCTTACCTTTAGATGGTAACTTCCCGTTTATTCACCTTGAGCGTAAGTTCATGCACTTAGGATTCCACATTTATGATGTAGGTTTCCAAAGCCCGAATGTAGAAGCGGCACGCCCTCTGGTATATGCCACTGCATTTTTATTGGTAACGGTTATTATTGGCTTGAACTTGGCAGCCATTCAAATCCGTAACCGTTTACGTGAAAAGTTTAAAACGTTAGACCAATAAGCTAACGGCAAATTTGTAGGAAAAAAAATGATTTCTTTGAATACAGAAAATAGTCGAGATACTAAATTAGATTTGGCTAACTTAACGGCAGAACAAACCGCTTTGGAAGTAAAGAATCTCGATCTTTACTACGGTAGTAAACAAGCCTTGTTCGACGTATCGATGAAGATCCCTAAAGGGCAGGTTACCGCATTTATTGGCCCGTCGGGTTGTGGTAAATCTACCTTGTTGCGTTGTATTAACCGCATGAACGACTTGGTTGATATTTGTAAAATTAGCGGCGAAATTATGCTGCATGGCCAAAACATCTATGACAAAAGCGTAGATGTTGCGGCGCTGCGTCGTAATGTGGGCATGGTATTCCAGCGCCCAAACCCATTCCCTAAATCAATTTACGAGAATGTAGTTTACGGTTTGCGCCTGCAAGGTATAAAAGACCGCCGAGTATTAGATGAAGCAGTAGAGCGCTCACTACGTGGCGCAGCACTTTGGGAAGAAGTAAAAGATCGTTTGCACGAGAATGCCTTTGGTTTATCAGGTGGTCAGCAACAACGTTTAGTTATTGCCCGCGCCATTGCTATTGAGCCAGAAGTGCTATTATTGGATGAACCTACATCGGCTCTCGACCCAATTTCAACATTGACGATTGAAGAACTGATTAACGACCTCAAGAGTCGTTACACCGTGGTGATTGTGACTCACAATATGCAACAAGCGGCGCGTGTATCCGACCAAACAGCCTTTATGTATATGGGCGACATGGTGGAATACGCTGATACCAATACCTTGTTTACCACACCGGCGAAGAAACAAACCGAAGATTACATTACAGGCCGCTACGGTTAACCATACCGTGGCTGAGGAAGAGATATGGATAAGTTAAATATGAATAAACACATATCTGGTCAGTTTAATGCTGAACTGGATCATGTGCGTAATCAGATTATGGCGATGGGTGGATTAGTTGAACAACAACTAAAAGACGCACTTAGTTTGTTAAGCCGACCCGATGCTGAATTGGTGAATAAAGTTATCACCACCGATAGCAAAGTTAACTCTTTTGAAGTGGCAATTGATGAAGAGTGTACGCGCATTATTGCGAAGCGCCAGCCAGCAGCAAGTGACTTACGTATAGTCATGGCCATTATTAAAACCATTGCAGATTTAGAACGTATTGGTGATGCTGCAGAAAGCATTGCCCGTATGGTTGAGCGCAATATGGACAAACCTTTTAAAGCATCGTTAACCAGTTTGGAGCATTTAGGCCAACATACGGCAAAAATGCTGCATGACGTGTTAGATGGGTTTGCACGTATGGATGTAGAAACTGCGTGGCAAGTACACCAAGAAGATAAGAAAGTAGATAAAGAATACGAACGTTTGATTCGTGAGTTAATGACTTACATGATGGAAGATCCACGTTCTATTCCCCAGGTACTAGATGCTTTAGCTGCTGCGAGAGCGATCGAGCGTGTTGGCGACCGCTGCCAAAACATTGCTGAGTACATTATCTACTTCGTAAGAGGTAAGGATATTCGCCATTTAGCCGGTGATGAAGTAGAAAAACTGCTGTAGTTAATCGGTATTACTCAGTTAAAAGCCGGCATATTGTCGGCTTTTTTATTTTTCCGAATATTTTTTTCAAAAAAAATTTGTTTTTCTGGTCTGAACAGTCAGAGATTAGAGTTTTGTTTTATAACGACTCTCTTTCAGCTTCGGTCGAGTCAACGATTAATCTCTCAGTGAAAACTGCAAGATAAAATTTAAACTACTGTTTTAATTTTTCCTTAAGCTACTATTTTTAATCGATAATATCGCCTTCTCTTGTTTCTTTTCATTCATTTCAAACAACCTTTACGTTTACGTAAAGGTTAGTTGTCTTTCCCGCTAGTCATTACGATAACGTTATTAGGTTATTTAGTTACGTAATTAACTTCCTTTTTTAGACTTTTGTAGTAACGAAGATGTTGCTGAAATGTTGCCCGTTTAGAGTTATTACTTTAAATAAAGCTTTGCTTTTGTTTTTCACGATGATATAAAAAACAGGGTCTTGAGGTGGTTTTGAAACGGTTGTTTTAAATTTATCTGCTATTGAGACTTTAGTTTTAGTGTTTAACATTGAGGCTGTTGCTTATCGTAACCTGAGTTACAACTACGTGATTATTACATTTTGGGTCGTGATTTACGGGTGATTCATATGACATATAAGCAATAGGTAAACACTGAACGCATTAGCCGACCATGTTAAACAGGCTGAGGCCTATTTAACCCAGCTAGAGTGAGGCAGTAGCCACAGCCAATAGCAATAATAATGCTGACCATGGCGCCTCACACATTGGCTCAGTACTTTTAGATAAAACCAGAAAAAGGTAAAAGTACTGAGTTAAATTTTCCAAGCCCTGTTGGCTTGGTGTGCACTAAAACAACCCGCAGTTATGGCGGGTATAGAAAGAACTACGTGAATATGCGGTACAAGTAAATTGTATCTAGGAATAGGGTCTAAGAGGGATTGAACATGACATTAACAAGAGAACAGCAAATTCAAGCATTAGAAAAAGACTGGGCAGAGAATCCTCGCTGGAAGGGGGTTAAGCGCCCTTATAGCGCGGAAGAAGTTGTTAAATTGCGCGGTTCATTCATTCCAGAAAATACAGTGGCGCGTCGCGGCGCAGAAAAATTATGGTCTCTCGTCAATGGCCAAGCCAAAAAAGGCTATGTTAACTGTTTGGGTGCGCTAACGGGTGGCCAAGCAGTTCAGCAAGCTAAAGCGGGCATTGAAGCCATTTACCTATCTGGTTGGCAGGTTGCTGCCGATAACAATTCTGCATCAAGCATGTACCCAGACCAATCCTTGTATCCGGTCGATTCTGTGCCAAAAGTGGTTGAGCGCATTAATAACTCTTTCCAACGCGCTGACCAAATTCAGTGGGCAAACGGCCTATCGCCAGCAAACGGTGGCTTAGATTATTTCTTGCCGATTGTGGCGGACGCTGAAGCAGGTTTTGGCGGCGTACTAAATGCCTTTGAACTGATGAAAAATATGATCAAAGCAGGTGCGGCAGGTGTTCATTTTGAAGACCAATTAGCGTCAGTGAAAAAATGTGGTCACATGGGCGGTAAAGTATTGGTTCCAACCCAAGAAGCGGTTCAGAAGCTAGTCGCTGCACGATTTGCTGCTGATGTAGCAGGTGTACCAACACTGGTTATTGCCCGTACCGACGCAAATGCGGCCGACTTATTGACTTCAGACGTTGACCCTTATGACGCTGAATTTGTGCAAGGTGAACGCACAGCAGAAGGCTTCTACAAAGTAAACGCGGGTATCGATCAAGCGATTAGTCGTGGCTTAGCTTATGCCGAATACGCAGATTTGATTTGGTGTGAAACAGCTACGCCGTGTTTAGAAGAAGCACGTAAATTTGCCGAAGCTATTCATGCTAAACACCCTGACCAACTGTTGGCTTACAACTGTTCTCCATCATTCAACTGGCGCAAGAATTTGGATGATGAAACTATTGCGAAGTTCCAACAAGAGCTTAGCGACATGGGCTATAAATACCAGTTCATTACTTTAGCCGGTATTCATAACATGTGGTACAACATGTTCGACTTAGCGCATAACTACGCGCAGGGTGAAGGCATGAAGCACTACGTAAATATGGTGCAAGAGAAAGAATTCCAGGCTGCAGATCGTGGTTACACCTTTGTAGCGCATCAACAAGAAGTGGGTACTGGTTACTTTGACCAAGTGACTAATGTTATTCAAGGTGGCCAATCATCTGTTACCGCTTTAACAGGTTCTACAGAAGAAGAGCAATTTAGCTAAACGCTTAGGTCCCTAAGTTAAAATAATAATAACAAGCTAAATAACACACTTTTTTGAGCAGCCCAAGGGTTGCTCTTTTTCTTTTATTAATTTATCTGTCATAACCATTAATGTTTATGCTTTTATTTTAGATGTTTGATATTTATTGTTTCATTCTAATATGGCTTACGTTATAACCCGACCGTGAATTTATTTTAACGAAATTTATAGAGGGATCTATTTTGAAGTACAAGTTATTGGTATCGGGAATTTCATGTATCGCCTTATTATTGAGTGGTTGTGGTGGAGGTAGTGACGGTGGTAGTGCTGGCGGTGATTCGCCTTCTACGCCATTAATTACTCCTGAACCTTTGAAAGATATTAATATTTTACTCGAGGGAAGCGAGGTTTACCCAGGTTTACGTTTATTGGTTGGAAGCGCTGATGGGTTTTCCGATCATGAGTATACAATGAACCAACGTTACAGTGATTCTGGTATCACAGTTGAAACGGGCAGCACTGTAGAGGTTGAAGGGGAGCTGATTGAGTCGTTAGCTATTTCTACAACTGCATCTGAATCAGAAGCTTACCTAAAGCTAGTTGCAAACAAATCTATGGATTTGAGTGAGTTTGAATCATCAGGTGCCTTTGTGTTACTGATGAAAGTTGGATTAGCAACTTACGTGGATAACACGGTAGATTGGAACGACATTGTTGGCCAGTTCAACCTATTTTCAATGCAAACTAATTTGGGAACAAGCGATGGCGAAGGTAATGTGATTGACTATGTTAATCGCGCCAATATGTTTTTTCACCAAACTAAAATGCAAGAGATACAAGCCAATGGTGGATGGAATGCGGTACTAATTCCTGTATCTTGTTTGGTTAATAATACTGATGCTCGAGGTGATTTTGATATTGCCCAGGTAGATGAGATTCTTCGATTAGATATGCGTAATGGTGCAACTGATTACGAGTTAGCTTCAGTTGCGTTAATTAAAGATGCTGAATTGGGCTCTGACCCACAGAGTTTATGCCATTTCTCATACGCTCCCATCGACTCTTTGCTTTAATTATTTAGATTTGATTAAAGAGAGGGCTCACCCTCTTTTTAATGACTTGAACTTTCTAGATTATATTCGTGTACAAATTTAATCACCCTTTTTAACACCAGTGGGTAAAGCTCAGAAAAGGCCTGATCTATGGTTTGGCTATGTTTATCTATGTCATCTAACATCAATTCAAGCTTAGTTGGGCGACGGAGTCGACGACTTATTGCTTTTAAAGTTCCTGTTATTTGCTGATGGTCATTGTAGTGGGTAAGCCAATCGTATTCGCGCATATGCGTGGCAGTAACCAGCGCGCGTTCTTTGAGCGGGTAATTGTGCAGCTGTTGGTAGCAATGCGTAATAAAATCATCTCTCGAGCCAGAGTGATAGTGAGGCCAATGTTGGCTTAACAAATAATCAAAATATACATCTAAGGCGATGCCTGCATAGCGGCGCATTGTTGGATGAAAGCAGAGATTAAGCTTTAGTTGAGCAACCTGTTGATCGGTAAAGCTGTCTATATGCCGATGCAATAATATCCCTAGTTGTTCAGGCTCAGGATAATATTGCCACTGGTTACCTTTCACAAAGTCGCCAAGTAATGCCCCGGGTATAGAGGTATTGGTGTATTGGGCGATATGGAAATGCGCAAGGTAATTCATTCAATAAGCATATATCAGTGTAACGCCCTAAGGCAGTAAAATAGCAGGTAAATTACTTTAGCATGCCTGTTTGCTTCAAGAACTGATTGAATCCATAGAGCCATAAATCACCATAGTTATAAAACACTTCATGGCCATTGATGCCGTCACCTAATTGATAGAACTGAAATTCTATTTGAGGGGAATGTTCAGTAAATGCGTTTACGTAACTTTGTATGGTGCTGTCAGAGTAATAGGCGTCGTTACGTCCGTAGATAAACAAATGTGGCAGCGGGTTATTTTGTGCTGCTTGTGCGAACAAACCAAGGTTGCTGGCACTCTCGGCGTTTATTTGGCATTGCTCACCCATCCAGCCACCAGAAAAATTAACCACACCTTTAAACAATGAGGGGTGTTTGGCGGCGTACATCACCGACAGTAATCCACCACGAGAATTACCACTGATTAAGATTTTGTCTTGGTCGACCCAAGTTTGCTGTTTTATAAAAGCGAAAGTGGCGTCTAAACTTTGTTGCGCATAACGCAGGCCAGCCTCCACGCTGTTTACGCTGCAATTGTAAGATTCTTTATACTCGCCTTCAGAGTTACCGCGACCACGGCGCATAGGCACTAACAACGCGATATTGTGCTTAGTAAGGTAAGCGCCTAAACTCCAAGGTTTAATGCTTACGCCCTTAGCAATAATGCCAGGACCGGTAGACCCATGATTAAACACGACTAAGGGAAACGGGCCTTCGCCAATAGGTTTGTAAAGAGTTGCCTCAAGCCTTATCTCGCTGTCCCACAATAGCCCTGGATCCGTCATTGGGATCCATAGGGTTTCGCCGTTATCCTCGGCGATGCAGCAACTGCTTAAAAGAACTAATCCCCACGTGAGTATTCGAGCGTGCATTTTTATTATCCGTAACAGTGGCTATTAACCGAGCTTAAGTGGTCAGAACATATTGCTATCTATAAGCATTGTCATACCGAGCAAAGCAAAGTAAGGAACGGAAAATACTAGCATTTCTGGGGGGTATTGTTTATCTGTTAACGATTAATTGGCGTACGGGGTAGTGACGCAGACAAAAAAAATCCAGCGCTAGGCTGGACTAAAAAAACATAAGGAATGACTAATACGTGCTACAGCTAAAGCGCAAAATAGCAGGGGCGATTAGCGGCCCCATAAATCGACAAATTCAGTATCGGCTGAATACAGCGCCATAGGATGAAAGCGCCAAACAATTTATGGTGCAATCCTATCGTGACGCAGCTCACAAAACAACCTCTATTTGTAATTTTTTTACTAAAATTTAATTTATGTTCGTGTATTAGTTAGCGGTGTGTCACTAAAATTTGTAATATTGTTGTAATATTACCTAAGTGTCTGAGTGTAAAGGCTCTTGTTCTGCTAACATTTCTAACAAAGAAATTGCCACACCAACAAAATCAGTATCGGTAATAATTCCTATCAGCTTTTTACCGTCTACCACGGGTAAGCATCCAATTCGGTAACGCTCTATATGCCTTGCTGCTTCACCTACACCAGCCTCTGGATCTACAGTATGTAACTTGGTCACCATAATATGGCAAAGCATAATTTGTTGTTCGTGAGCGGTGCGCTGTTCTTTGCTTGTGTTACTAAGTGAAGACTCTTGTGCCGCTAACAGCGTACGTTCGCTCACTAGGCCAATGAGGTTTTGCTGATTATCGACGATGGGAATGTGGCGGATCTTATGTTCATTGCACAGGCTAATCGCTTGCTCTAGCGTAGTTTGCTCTGAGGCGGTATGGGGGTTAGTTGTCATGATGTCTGCAATTTTAATCATAACGATACCTCTTGTTGTTTATCTCTCTTAAATCTAGTGGTTTAGGGGGAAAGCGACTTGATAAAAATCAACGAATTTAACGCTTTTTTAGGCGCTGGTTAAGACTTGTCGTATCGCTAGAAAAAGTGCTAAAAATACAATTGAATACTTTGCAAAATGGGTAATGTTCTGCTGCAAAATACGTCAAAAACTTAGCTGTGTTTGAGGTTTACACCCTTAGTGAGGTAGTACGCTAAGGGTGGTTTTAATGGTGGGTTAACAAGCTGGCTCACGATTTAAAATAAGGTTTGGAACAGTCGGTTGGCGTAATCATCAGTCATACCGGCTATGTAGTCGGCAATAACACGCGCTTGGCTATCTCCGTCTTCTCCGGCTTGCTGCCAGCGTCTACGGGTATTAAGGGGTAAGAGGCGCATTGGGTCACTAGCGAATGCTTGGAATAACTCCATTACTACTTGCTGGCCTTTAAAGCGCACCATTTCAATTTCTGGTGTTTGAATAACATAATGCAATACAAAGCGCTTGAGTACTTCTAGCGCTTGCGCCATTGGTGGGTCCATTCTGGCTTGTAAATCCAATAAGGGCTCGCCAAAGCGCTGTTGCTCTTGCAAACTAATAGAAGTGATAAAGGCGTTAACTAAACTTCCTATAGCGTCTTTTTGGTCGTAATGGTGACGGCTAAACAGTTTGACCGATAGAGGGCCTATTTCATCCGCTAACCAGCATTGTTTAATATCGGCGATGGCAGAGGCCACTTGTTCTTGCCAATCATGACGATTCACAATGCCCATTACAATCGCATCTTCTAAATCGTGCACCCCATAAGCAATGTCATCGGCCAATTCCATAATTGAACAGTCTAGAGACTTAAAGCTTGATTTACGGTGTTGTTGCTCACCCATGTCTCTGGAGTGAACAAATTGTTCTCGGTCTTGTTTTGATACGCTGGCTAATACCCAGTCGTATAAATGTTTGTCATCATCGTAAACACCTTTAGCTGGCGCCCAATCTGCAACCTTGAGCTGGCGAAAGCTTTTAGCTACAGGTGGCAAGGGTTGGCGTTGGAGCTGACTGAGCAAACAGGGGTACTTCATTATGCCTAGCAAAGTGCGGCGAGTGAGATTCATCCCGTTATTTTTGGTGTAGGGTTCTAGCTTGGTAAGAATGCGAAAGGTTTGTGCGTTGCCTTCAAAGCCACCATCGTCGCGCATCATATAGTTAAGCGCTACTTCACCTCCATGGCCGAAAGGAGGGTGGCCAATATCATGAGCCAAGCACAAGCTTTCTATTAAGTTTAGCTCTGGAAGACAATGGTTTTGAGCATGCTTAACGGTGTGTAAGTGGCCAACAATGCCGGTGCCAATTTGAGCAACCTCGAGAGAGTGAGTGAGGCGCGTGCGGTAAAAGTCGTTATTACCAATGCTCAGCACCTGAGTTTTATTTTGCAAGCGACGAAAAGCGGCTGAGTGGAGGATGCGGGCGCGATCCCGTTGCCAAGAGTTACGGTGGTCGTTACGACGTTGGCTTTGATCTTCTGCGTAGCGTGCTGTACCGGCTTGTTCACTCAGTGCATTCATTCAAGTGGCTCTTTAAAAAATGATGTTGTTTACAGTACAACACATTTTCTAAAAATAACATGACCTTATGCTAAGGCAAAAAGCAATAAAAAAGGGCGCAGTTAGCGCCCTCTAATTCACTTTACTTGGTTTAGTCGGCTTGGCGATAACCATCAAGGAAGGTAGCGATACGACCAATAGCTTCGCGTAGCTCTTCTTCTCGAGGAAGAAATACAATGCGGAAGTGATCGGGTTTGCTCCAGTTAAAGCCGGTGCCTTGTACCACTAAAATCTTCTCTTGTTGCAATAAATCTAATGCAAACTGCTGGTCGTCTTTAATATTGAATTTCTTAACGTCCAGTTTAGGGAACAAGTACATAGCCCCTTGTGGCTTAACGCAGCTTACCCCTGGAATATCATTTAACAATTCCCAAGCCAGGTTTCGCTGTTCGTATAATCGACCACCAGGGACAATAAGCTCGTTAATACTTTGGTAGCCACCTAGGGCAGTTTGAATGGCATGTTGTACCGGTACATTGGCACAAAGGCGCATAGACGCCAGCATATCTAAACCGTCTATATAATCTTTAGCGCGATGTTTCGGCCCGCTTACTAATAACCAACCAGAGCGGAAACCACATACGCGATAAGCTTTAGACAAACCGTTAAAGGTGAGCGTTAATACATCGTCTGATAAAGTGGATAAAGGCACGTGTAGCGCTTCATCGTAAATTACTTTTGAATAGATTTCGTCGGCAAACAAAATAAGGTTGTGTTGGCGGGCAAGCTCTACCAATTCAAGCAGTAATTCTTTGCTGTATACCGCACCGGTTGGGTTATTAGGGTTAATAACCACTAAACCTTTAGTGCGCGGTGTGATTTTACTGCGAATATCTTCGATATCTGGGAACCAACCGGCTTCTTCATCGCATTCATAATGAACCGGGTTACCACCAGAGAGTGTTACTGCTGCTGTCCATAATGGATAGTCGGGTGAGGGCACTAGCATTTCATCGCCATTATTTAATAGCGCTTGCATGGCCATAACGATAAGTTCGCTTACCCCATTACCGAGATAAATATCTTCTAGGGTGGTGGTACGTAAACCTTGTAACTGATAATGATGCATCACCGCTTTACGGGCAGAGAACAAACCTTTGGAGTCACAGTAACCTTGGGCAGTAGGTAGGTTATGAATTACGTCTACTAGAATTTCTTCCGGGGCTTCAAAATTAAATTCGGCAGTGTTGCCAATATTTAATTTGATTACTCGGTGGCCATCTTCTTCGAGGCGTTTAGCTTGTTTTAATACCGGACCACGAATGTCGTAGCATACGTTATCTAGCTTATGTGACTTCTCTATTTGATACATGATTATTTCTGTCCCTTTAGAATAGACGTATTAACTTACTTTTTTTGGTTGCATGCAAGTGTTTGCCGAAGGTATTTGAGCTTTTTCAGGATTTTTTATTAGTAAAGGGCTGAACCACCAATAGTTGGTGATAAACTGGCCGAGCAAAACCTCAAACCATTGCGAGACTATGTTAGAACTCAAACACTTAAAAACCTTACAAGCGCTTAGAGAAACTGGCTCATTAGTGGTCGCTGCTCAGCGCTTATGTTTAACCCAATCGGCGCTTTCTCATCAGTTAAAAGAGTTAGAATCACGCATTGGGGCAAAGTTGTTTGTGCGTAAAACCAAGCCGTTACGATTCACCATGGCGGGATTACGAGTGTTGGAACTGGCCGACAATGTACTAGAGCAAGTTCAACATACCGAGCGAGAGCTTGCTAGGTTGGTGGGCGGACAAGCCGGGCGACTGCATTTAGCCATTGAGTGCCACAGCTGTTTTAACTGGTTAATGCCAGCTATTGATAATTACCGCGGCCTTTGGCCAGATGTAGAATTAGATTTTAGCAGTGGTTTTAGCTTTGAACCCTTGCCTGAACTTGCCCAAGGCCAGCTTGATTTGGTGATAACCTCTGATCCCCAGCCTTGCGAGGGCATTGTGTTTCAGCCTTTATTCTCATATCAACCTACCTTAGCGTTAAGCCCTAATCACCCACTGGCAAAGAAAGTCGTGATTGAGCCCGAGGATTTTGCCAATCAAGTGCTTATTTCTTACCCGGTTGATACCCACCGCTTAGATTTATTTAATCTGTTTCTCGATCCCGCAGGCGTAGAACCGTTAGCGGTGCGTAAAGTTGATATGACCATAATGATGATGCAGTTAGTGGCCAGTGGCCGCGGAGTAGCGGTATTACCAAATTGGGCTTTAACCGAATATGTAAACAAAGGTTATATCGTTACGCGCGAATTGGGTGACGGGCATTTGTGGCAGAACTTGTATGCGGCGCGCCATGAGAGTCATCAAGACAGCGCCTACATTGAAGCCTTTTTAGATATTGCGAGGGAGCATTGCTTTAGCCATTTACAGGGCATTAAAGCTTTTGGTAGCAACTAACTAAATGGGATCGACAGCAATCAGTTGGTTGTCGAACATATTCTTAATGAGCCCAACAAATTCATCAATAAACTGCTGTTGCTGCTGAGTAGGGCTAGACATCCACACCCCAGACAACACCTGCTCTAAGTCGTTTACGATGGCGTCAATTTCCCGAATAACAATGAAACGGTGTTCGCTCTCAAGATGCTCATGTTGGCGACAGACCAACATAACACTTTCGGATAACTGTTCAGATACATAATCGCAAATGGTTAACGGATTTTTCTGGGCTTGAGTGTGTTCAAATAAGGCCAGGTTATCTGTTAAAAAGCCAATTAGCTGAATGTAACCTTCGCTATCAGTTACCATTGTGTCATCTTCCTCTCTTAATCACTTAGTAGGGCTAGTGTATAACGAATAAGCGCGAAAACAACATGCGCTGAGACACATTTGTTCACAGTTATAGGGTTTGAGTGAGCTCTGCTGAGTGAATATAAGCTTGGTTACAGGAGCTAGGCAGGTAGAGCCTTGGATTAGCGCGCTTCAAATCACGCAGATGATACTCCAATAATCGCTTATCTATTGGCGTGTTACTTTGGGTTTGCTGAAGCCAATTTACCAAGCTCTTGGTATTCTCTTGAAAACCGCTTTCTAACTGGGCGATTTGCTGCTTAGTTCTTTGTATTTCTTCAACCTTGAGTGGCGAACGCTGTACCATGTTAATGAGGTAGGGAGTGAGCTTATGTGCTTGCTTCATATAGCTATCGCTCATTGGTACGGGAGACAGCTTTAAGTTTTGTTGACGTTCTAGTTGGCCACAAATGTGGTTCGCTTTAACCAAGGCAACGGTTTGTTGAATGACTTGGTTGGTATCAAATCCCTCGCCATACATCTCATGAATGCCAGTAGCTAAATCGTGTTTAGCTAAGCGTACCTTTGGAAAGGTGAGTTGTTCGCGGGTGAATAACCTGACTCGGTTAGGCGCAGCCTGCCGCGGTACAATAATGGCGATTTGGTTGCGCTTTTGTTCAACATAAAGGTTGGCTATCGCTTGGCTTTGTTGGCTAATACTGATTAGTTGACCACTGATTTGGCAATCAATTGATTTAGGGATATCGCCTACGTGGCTAGCACTAACATATTGATGAGGATAATCCGGCAGGGCTTGAATTTGACCAAGTTGGCGTTGCATAAAATGAGTGGCAATAGCCGCTCGGCAAATCGCGGTTTCACTAATGGGCGGTGTGCTCATCACTTTCCAGCCGATAAGCACAACGGTAAGCAGTAATAGCGAACTGCTAATTACTATCAACGGTTGGCGTCGAATGATCATCACGGCCTCTCTGGAAACTCAGTTAAACAGACGTATCTTTGTTATCTGTCATTCGCAGAAAAACTAAAGTGCTTATTGGAAGTATAGTTCAAGCTTGGTTAATTTTTGGGGTTTTAAGGTGCCTGAATTAGGCTATTTTTTGCTTAATTGGGGGGAGCTCGGCTACTTCAATAGTCCCTTTAGGTTTGCTGCAGCAGCTAAGGATTTGACCTTTAGGGATGTTAGCTAAAGGTGATTGGGTATATTCCACTTCACCTTTTACTAAGGTGGTACGGCAGGCACCACACACGCCCTCGCGACAATGAAACTCTGGGGTAAATCCCGCTTGTTCATAGGCTTCGAGAATGCTCTTGTGGTGGCCGTCTACGACCACCTCAATACCGCCTGCTATAACGCGACCTTCTTGCTGAGACATTACAGTTCGAAATCCTCGAAGTCATCAATGTCGATGCTTGAATCAATCTGACCCACAAGGTAAGAACTGATTTCCGCTTCTTGTGGAGCAACTTGTACGTTGTCTGAGACTAACCATGAGTTAATCCATGGAATTGGGTTACTACGGTCTTCAAAACAAGGCAATAAACCTACAGCCTGCATACGTGTATTAGTAATGTACTCTACGTACTGGCTTAAGATTTCTTCGTTTAAACCGATCATCGAGCCGTCTTTGAATAGGTATTGTGCCCACTCTTTTTCTTGCTCAGCTGCATCAGTAAACATGCGCCATGCATCAACTTCACACTCGGCGGCAATTTCGGCCATTTCTGGGTCGTCTTTGCCTTCGCGCATTAAGTTAATCATGTGCTGCGTGCCAGTAAGGTGCAATGCTTCATCGCGGGCAATCAATTTGATGATTTTGGCATTACCTTCCATTAACTCGCGCTCGGCAAAAGCAAACGAACAAGCAAAACTTACGTAGAAGCGGATTGCTTCCAGTACGTTTACCGACATTAAACACAAGTAGAGTTTTTTCTTGAGTTCACGCACGGTAATGTTGTGAACCACGCCTGCCACTTCGTGTTGACCTTCACCGTGTAAATGGTAAATAGAGGTGGCTTGAATTAAATCATCGTAGTAACCAGCAATGTCATTGGCACGTTTGATGATCTCTTCGTTTTCCATAATGTCGTCAAACACTTCACCAGGATTGCCCATTATGTTACGAATAATGTGAGTATATGAGCGTGAGTGAATCGTTTCACTAAAGGCCCACGTTTCAATCCAGGTTTCTAGCTCAGGCAAGCTGACTAGCGGCAGTAATGCTACGTTTGGCGAACGGCCTTGAATGCTATCTAACAGCGTTTGGTACTTTAGATTACTAATAAAGATATGCTGCTCGTGAGCGGGCAATTTGTTGTAATCAATCCGGTCACGGCTTACGTCTACTTCTTCTGGGCGCCAGAAAAAGGACAGCTGCTTTTCGATTAGTTTTTCAAATATCTCATGACGTTGTTGGTCATAACGGGCCACGTTTACCGGCTGACCAAAGAACATAGGCTCTTTGGTGGCGTCGTTGGCATTTTGAGTAAAAATTGAGTAGCTCATCTACATTTTTTTCCTAAAAATTCTTGTTGCGCTTGCGCGCGTAAACTTGGCTTAAATCTTACATGCACCGCCAGCGCAATCATCGTCTTCTGGCTCTGGCTTCATATCGTCATGTTGGTCGCTAGCGCCATCACGGGTGTTATGATAATACAACGTCTTAACCCCGTATTTATAGGCGGTTAATAGGTCGGCAATCAGCGCTTTCATTGGTACGCGGTTGCCTTCATAACGGGTTGGGTCGTAGTTGGTATTAGCTGAAATACTTTGGTCGACAAACTTCTGCATCAAGCCAACTAACTGCAAGTAACCTTCGTTATTTGGTATGTCCCATAGCAGTTCGTAATTTTGCTTAAGGTTTTCGAAGTCTGGCACTACTTGCTTAAGAATACCGTCTTTGCTGGCTTTAACGCTAATAAATCCACGTGGTGGTTCAATACCATTGGTCGCGTTAGAGATTTGGCTTGAGGTCTCTGATGGCATTAATGCCGACAGGGTAGAGTTGCGCAAACCATGCGTAGTGATTTCTTCGCGTAGCTCTTCCCAATCATAATGCAGCGGTTCGTCACTGAGTTTATCTAGAGACTTTTTGTAAGTATCGATAGGCAATACGCCTTGCGAGTACGTTGTCTCGTTAAACATTGGACAAGCACCTTGCTCTTTGGCTAAACGCATAGAGGCTTTTAATAGCCAGTATTGAATAGCTTCAAAGGTTCGGTGAGTTAAGTTGTTAGCACTGCCGTCACTGTATTTAGTGCCGTTTTTGGCCAAGTAATAGGCGTAGTTAATCACGCCTATGCCTAAGGTACGGCGACCGTCAGAGCCTTTTTTCGCGGCTTTGATTGGGTAATCTTGGTAGTCGAGTAAGCTATCTAAAGCGCGTACCGCTAAGTCTGATAACTCTTCTAGCTCGTCTAGGTTTTCAATGGCACCTAGGTTAAAGGCCGATAAAGTACAAAGGGCAATTTCGCCGTTTTCATCATGTACATGCTGCAGCGGCTTAGTGGGTAAGGCAATTTCTAAACACAGGTTAGATTGACGTACCGGGGCTTGAGCTGGGTCAAATGGGCTGTGCGTATTACAGTGATCAACGTTTTGAATGTAGATCCGACCTGTTGACGCGCGCTCTTGCATTAACAAAGAGAATAAATCGACCGCCTTAATCTGTTCTTTACGAATACTCGGGTCTTTTTCGTATTGCTCATACAATCGTTCAAATTTGTCTTGGTCTTCAAAGAAGGCGTCGTATAAACCTGGAGTATCACTAGGCGAGAACAGGGTGATGTTTTCGCCTTTTACCAAACGTTGGTACATCAATTTGTTTAACTGAACACCGTAATCCATATGGCGAACACGGTTATCTTCTACACCACGGTTGTTCTTAAGTACTAATAGTGACTCTACTTCTAAGTGCCAGAATGGGTAGAAAATGGTTGCAGCTCCACCACGAACACCGCCTTGTGAACAACATTTAACCGCAGTTTGGAAGTACTTATAGAATGGAATACAACCTGTGTGGAAGGCTTCGCCACCACGAATTTCACTGCCTAGGGCACGAATGCGACCAGCGTTGATACCAATACCTGCACGTTGCGACACGTAAGTAACAATAGAAGACGCTGTTGCGTTAATAGACTCTAAGCTATCGCCACACTCTATCAGTACACAAGAGCTGAACTGACGAGTAGGGGTACGAACGCCCGACATAATCGGCGTTGGCAAAGAGATTTTGAACTTAGAGGTCGCATCATAAAAGCGACGGATGTAGGTTAAACGAACCGATTTATCGTAGTGAGCAAATAAACACGCCGCCACCAAAATATACAAGAACTGTGCGCTTTCAAAAATCTCGCCGCTGACTCGGTTCTGAACAAGGTACTTGCCTTCTAATTGCTTAACTGCTCCGTATGAAAAGTCCATATCGCGCCAGTGGTCGATAAAGTCGTCCATTTGGGCGAACTCTTCAGGTGTGTAATCTTTTAGCAAATGCATGTCGTAACGACCTGCTTCGCATTGCTTTACAACGTGGTCGTAAAGCGCTGGCGGTTCAAACTGGCCATAAGCTTTCTTACGAAGATGGAACACGGCTAAACGTGCAGCCAAAAATTGATAATCTGGGGTTTCTTGTGAGATTAAATCCGCAGCAGATTTAATAATGGTTTCATGAATATCTTTGGTCGCCATACCGTCGTAGAACTGGATGTGAGATTTAAGTTCTACTTGCGATACCGATACGTTTTTTAGGCCTTTAGCGGCCCAAGTAATCACTCGGTGGATCTTATCTAAGTTGATCGCTTCTTGTTTACCGCTTCGTTTGGTTATCAGAAGATCTTTATTCATGAAGGGGAGGCCCTGTATCCTAATTTTTGCTGCTGCTTATCTAGTACTGCTATTTGCTGTTAGCCACTAGATATAGTGTTTTTAAAATCTATGGGTACAAGATAATGAGGTTTTGGCTTTTTCGCAAGCTCTAGCAGAAAAGAAGAAATTGTGTATAACTTGCAGATAACTCACATATGTTAGTGCTCACTAACTAGCTATCTATATAAGCTGGCTAGCTGGCATTAATGCAAGTTTTTTTTCGTAAAATTTTACTCAAAAAATTTATTTTTATAAAACTTGAAGCTGCCTACAATTCGCTCAGCCAGTCGCTTATAGTTTGTTCGAGTTGCTCACTTTTTTCACAGTGTAAATCAGCAGCCCAAAGCTCTGTATTATCTTGCTCTGAAATGTAACCCCATAATGCGAGTAAAGTGGTCATGTTTGTGTTGTTGCCTGCGGCGATATCGCGCTCGGCATCTCCCACATATAGACAATGTAGAGGATCTACCTTGATGGTGTCGCAGGCAAGCAACATTGGCTCAGGATCGGGTTTTCGCTGGGCAATCGTATCGCCACCGACTAATACTGCGCATTGTTCAAATTCAGGGAAGTGAGCAAGTAGCTGTTTGCTTAGCCCTTCAGGCTTATTGGTAATCACACCCCAAGCAATCGAGTGCTGATTCAGCCATTGTAAAGCTTGCCTAATCCCTGAGAAGAAATCAGTGCCTTCACAAATGTGCTGTTGGTAGTAATCAAGCAGCTGTTGGCGTAACTCTGTTTGGGCTTGTTTTTCCCAGTCTGCCTCACCAAAACCTGCTTTGAGCAAACCTATAGCGCCGTGAGAGCTTAACTGGCGTGCTTGCGCCATACTAAGCGGAGCTCGTTGGTGTTTGGCTAATACATAGTTGGCTGCTGCGCCTAAATCGGGAGCAGTATCTAATAAGGTACCGTCTAAGTCGAATAATACCGCCGCTTGTTTAGTCATTGTTTAACTCCGGCTTTGCCAGTTGCACCATATAGTTAACATCAACATTGTTACTTAAGCGGAAGCTTTCAATCACCGGGAAAAACTGCACTCCGCTAATGGCCTCACTGCGTAGCGCATTGTCGTCAGCCCATGCTAACAATTCTGAGGGACGAATGAACTTATCATGCTGATGGGTGCCGTTAGGAACAATTTTGAGTAGCTTCTCTGCGGCTAAAATCATGTACAGGTAAGCTTTAGGGGTACGATTAATGGTGGACACAAAAATCTTGCCGCCAGGTTTCACTAATTGAGCACAAGCAGCAATCACCGAACCAGGGTCGGGCACGTGTTCAATCATCTCCATGCAAGTAACTACATCATAAGCTGCTGGATGTTCTTCGGCATGGGCTTCGGCTGTGGTTTGTAAATAGCTTAACTGGCTGCCCGTTTCTAAAGCGTGCAGTTTAGCCACTTCTATTTGCTCTTTGCCCATATCAATGGCTGTAACCTTAGCACCTCGAACAGCCATGCTTTCGGCCAAAATGCCGCCGCCACAACCTACATCTAATACGTTCTTGCCAAATAAGCCGGCTGCACCCCGTTCGATATAGTCAAGACGCAGTGGATTGATTTGGTGCAAGGTTTTGAACTCACCCTGTTTATCCCACCATCGCGAGGCTAAGCCTGCAAAATGAGCAATCTCTTGATGATCAACGTTTTGGTTATTTTTACCGTGTTCCATTTAAGGTTCAATCCACATCAGTATTTGTAGGCATTATAAGAACTTGTTCAATGCAGTCACTAGCTTTTGTTCAATTCTTGAGTTTTTTCATTTTTCTAACTGAAAAGAGCGACATCAAGCCTGTTAAGGCCGCTATTTTATGGTAAAGTTTGCGATTACGCTTAGTAATTGTAAAAAGCAATAAAAACGAAGGATTTTGTCGTCTATGAGCGATCTAGCAAATCAGATTTCGCCGGTCAATATTGAGGATGAGTTAAAGAGCTCTTACCTTGATTATGCCATGAGCGTTATTGTGGGCCGAGCCTTGCCAGATGTACGTGATGGTTTGAAACCAGTGCATCGCCGAGTGCTATTCGCAATGAACGTATTGGGCAACGATTGGAATAAACCTTATAAAAAATCTGCCCGTGTGGTAGGTGATGTAATTGGTAAATATCACCCGCATGGTGACAGTGCTGTTTACGATACGATTGTTCGCATGGCGCAGCCGTTTTCGCTACGTTATATGTTGGTAGACGGTCAAGGTAACTTTGGTTCGGTGGACGGCGATTCTGCGGCGGCCATGCGTTATACCGAAATTCGTATGGATAAATTAGCCCACTCTTTGTTGGCTGATTTAGAAAAAGAAACCGTTGATTTTGTACCTAACTATGATGGTACCGAGCAAATCCCTGCAGTTTTACCTACCCGTGTACCTAACTTATTGGTGAACGGTTCTTCTGGTATTGCGGTAGGTATGGCAACCAATATTCCGCCTCACAACCTAACCGAAGTGGTTAATGGTTGTTTGGCAATGATCGAAAATCCAGACATCACTATTGATGAGCTGATGGAGTTTATTCCTGCACCTGATTTCCCAACCGCCGGTATTATTAATGGCCGTGCCGGAATCATTCAGGCTTACCGCACTGGTCGTGGTAAAGTGTCTATCCGCTCTAAAGCTGAAGTGGTTATCGATAAAAATGGTAAAGAAACCATTATTGTTCACGAGATCCCTTATCAAGTGAACAAAGCTCGCCTTATCGAGAAGATGGCTGAGTTAGTAAAAGATAAGAAGCTTGAAGGTATTTCTGCACTGCGTGATGAGTCTGATAAAGACGGTATGCGTATTGTTGTAGAGCTTAAGCGTGACGCTGTGGGTGAAGTTGTTCTTAACAACCTATATTCACAAACGCAAATGCAGGTGTCTTTTGGTATGAACATGGTGGCCCTAGATAACGGCCAGCCTAAGATATTCAACCTGCAAGAGATGATTGAGTGTTTCATTCGTCACCGTCGTGAAGTAGTTACACGCCGTACCGTATTTGAATTACGTAAAGCGCGTGACCGTGCTCACATCCTTGAAGGCCTAGCTATTGCGCTAGCCAACATCGACGAAATTATTGAGCTAATCAAAACTTCACCTACTCCAGCTGAAGCTAAAGCGGCTTTAGTTGCCAAAGGTTGGGACTTAGGTGCGGTCGCAGCCATGCTAGAGCGCTCGGGTGACGACGCTGCTCGCCCAGACTGGTTAGAAGCTGAGTTTGGTATTCGTGATGGTCAATACTTCATCACGCCAATTCAAGCTCAAGCGATTCTAGATTTACGTTTACATAAGTTAACTGGTCTAGAACATGAAAAAATTATTGGCGAATACAAAGACCTATTGGATCTTATCGCTGAATTACTGCACATCTTAAATAGCCCTGATCGTTTGATGGAAGTGATTCGGGACGAACTTATTGAAGTGCGTGAGCAATTTGGTGATGAGCGTCGTACTGAAATTTCAGCCAATAGCTCTGATTTGTCGATTGAAGACTTAATTAACGAAGAAGACGTGGTAGTAACGCTATCTCACGAAGGCTACGTTAAGTACCAGCCACTGACTGAGTACGAATCTCAGCGCCGTGGTGGTAAAGGTAAAGCCGCGACTAAGATGAAGAATGAAGACTTCATCGAAAAATTATTAGTAGCGAACACTCACGATACTGTTCTGTGTTTCTCTACGGTGGGTAAAGTGTACTGGATGAAGGTGTATCAACTACCTTTAGCCAGTCGCCAAGCACGTGGTAAGCCAATTGTTAACTTACTTCCGTTAACAGAAGATGAGCGTATCACCGCTATTCTCCCAGTACGTGAGTATGAAGAAGACAAGTTCATCTTGTTTGCTACAGCAAACGGTACGGTTAAGAAAACACCGTTAACTGCGTTTAAACGTCCGTTATCTAGCGGTATTCGCGCGATTAACTTGAACGACGATGACAAGCTAATTGGTGTTGATATTACCTGTGGTGATAACGAAATCATGTTGTTCTCGGATGCGGGTAAAGTTGTTCGTTTCAACGAGAAGCAACGTGACAGTGAAACTGGCGCGGTTAAGTTAGACCCAGAAACCGGTGAAGAGCTACTAGCGTTACGTCCAATGGGCCGTACTGCTGCGGGTGTTCGTGGTATTTCCTTAGATGCGGGCCAAAAAGTGGTGTCGTTAATTGTGCCAAACGGCGACGGTGATATTCTTACCGCCACCGAAAATGGTTACGGTAAACGTACTAAACTTGAAGAATATCCAGCTAAGAGCCGCGCAACAAAAGGCGTAGTGTCTATTAAAGTGAGTGACCGAAACGGCCTTGTGGTTGGTGCGGTACAAGTCACTGAAGCCCAAGAAATGATGCTAATTACCGACGGCGGTACGCTAGTTCGTACTCGCGTTAATGAAGTATCACTAGTGGGCCGTAATACGCAAGGTGTTACCTTAATCCGTACTACTGAAGATGAGAAAGTAGTCGGTTTACAGCGTATTGACGAGATAGAAGAACCGGAGTTTGATGAAAGCGCTGAAGGTGAAATACCAGAAGGCGAGGTAGCGGCTCCAGCTACTGGTGAAGAGCCCGCCGCGAGCAGTGATGAAACTGCCAGCAGTGACCCCGAACCAGAATAGTCATAAATAATAAAAACAACGGGCGGCTTTTAGCCGCTCGTTTTTGTTTAAAAACAGTATACGAACCACTTGAGTGGTCGCACACAACATATTAGTAAGAGATTTAGCATGGATAAAATTTATAATTTTTGTGCCGGTCCAGCCATGTTACCTGAAGCAGTAATGCAACAAGCACAGGCAGAATTTTGCAATTGGCAGGGGCTAGGTGTGTCTGTCATGGAAGTGAGTCACCGTGGCAAAGAATACATTGCTATGGCTGCACAAGCTGAACAAGATCTTCGAGACCTATTAAATATTCCTGATAATTATAAAGTATTGTTTTGCCAAGGCGGCGGTCGAGGGCAGTTTGCAGCTGCACCGTTAAACTTACTCGGCGACAAAACATCAATTAGCTTTATTAGTACTGGTCAGTGGTCGAAAGGCGCGGTAGCAGAAGGTGAAAAGCACGCCGAAGCTAAAGTATTTGATGCGATAAGCACAAATGCTCAAGGCCAGGTAGCAGTTAAACTAAGCAAAGAGTGGCAGTACGATGAGCAATCGGCTTATGTGCATTATTGCCCAAATGAAACCATTGAAGGCATTGCCATTGATGAGATTCCAGAGGTAGGTGATATGGTGCTAGTAGGTGACTTCTCATCTACTATTTTATCGCAACCTATCGATGTAAGTAAGTTTGGCCTTATCTACGCGGGCGCGCAGAAAAATATCGGCCCATCAGGTTTAGCCATTGCTATCGTTCGTGACGATTTGTTAGACAAAGCTCATCAGCTTACCCCCAACATTTTTAACTACAGCTTATTAGCGGGTAGTGATTCAATGTTTAATACGCCGCCAACCTATTCTTGGTATTTAGCGGGTTTAGTCTTTAAGTGGCTAAAATCTCAAGGCGGCTTAAGCGCAATGGCTGAAAAGAATGCAGCGAAAGCAGAGTTACTCTATTCATTTATTGATAGTAGTGACTTTTATCAAAACAATGTAGCGCCAGAAAACCGCTCTAAAATGAATATTCCTTTTCAGTTAGCCAATAGCGATTTGGATGCGGCTTTCTTAGCGGAGTCTGCAGCAGAGGGCCTAGTGACGCTAAAAGGTCACCGTATTGTTGGCGGCATGCGCGCTAGCATTTATAACGCTATGCCGATTGAAGGCGTACAAGCGCTAGTGAGCTTTATGCGCGCCTTTGCTAAGCGTAACAACGGTTAAGGAAGTAATATGAGCTGTGATTTTCATGCCTTAGCTAATCTGGGCATTCAAGGCCTACGACCTTACCAAGCAGGCAAACCTACCGATGAACTTGAACGCGAGTTAGGCATTAGCAATATTGTTAAACTAGCGTCTAATGAAAACCCAACGGGTATGAGCCCCAAAGTTAGCGCAGCAATCGAGCAAGCGATTGCTGAGTTAACCCGTTATCCGGACTCAAATGGTTTTTACCTTAAGCAATCCTTGGCGAATAAGTACCAACTAGCGCCAGAGCAGTTTACCTTGGGTAATGGCTCTAACGACGTATTAGATCTTATCGCTAGAGTATTTGTTAGCCCGGAGCATGAAGTGGTTTTTTCACAGCATGCCTTTGTGGTATATCCCATTGTTACGCAGGCTATTGGCGCTAAAGCGGTGGTGGTACCAGCTAAAAATTGGGGCCATGACCTAGATGCCATGGCAGAGGCGGTTACTGATAACACTCGCTTAGTGTTTATCGCCAACCCCAATAACCCTACGGGTACTTACTTGAGTAGTGAAGCCTTATATGACTTTATGCAAAAAGTACCAGAGCATGTAGTGGTGGTGCTGGATGAAGCTTATTACGAGTACTTAAGCGAAGACCAGCAAGCACCTTCAACACAATGGTTAAGTGAGTTTGCCAACTTAGTGATTACTCGCACCTTCTCTAAAGCGTACGGCTTAGCAGGTTTGCGCGTAGGTTACGCAATTTCAAATCCCGACATTGCCGATTTACTCAATCGCTTACGCCAGCCTTTTAACGTAAACAGTTTAAGTTTGGTGGCGGCTGCGGCAGCATTGCAAGATCAACAGTATTTGCAACACAGCGTAGCGCTTAATCAACAAGGTCTAGCAACACTAGAGGCTTTTTTTGAGGAGGCTGAAATAAGCTTTATTCCCTCAAAAGGCAACTTCATTAGCTTTTTAGCGCCGGGCGGCGATGCCGAGGCTCTATACCAGCAGTTGTTACACAAAGGTGTTATTGTGCGCCCAGTAGGTCCTTATCAAATGCCTGGTTATTTACGGGTAAGTATTGGTACAGAGCAAGAAAATCACACCTTTATCCAAGCATTAAGCCAGCTTATTGGCACTAAATAAGTAGAGAATTTGAAACATGGAACAATTAACCCTACAGCCTATCTCTCGCATTAATGGTGAAATTAACTTACCAGGCTCAAAAAGCGTATCTAACCGTGCTTTATTGCTCGCAGCCTTAGCTGAAGGTGAAACCGTATTAAGCAATTTGCTTGATAGTGATGATATTCGCCATATGCTCAACGCGCTCAAAACATTGGGTGTGAGCTACCAATTGTCAGACGACCGAAGCCGATGCCGTGTAACGGGTTTAGGCCGAGCATTTAAAGTAGAGCAAGCCGAAGAGTTGTTTTTGGGTAATGCGGGCACTGCAATGCGCCCCTTATGTGCGGCCTTATGTTTGAGCCAAGGCGAATTTACCTTAACCGGTGAGCCGCGTATGGAAGAGCGTCCTATTGGCGCACTGGTTGACGCTTTGCGCCAAGTAGGCGCCGATGTAACTTACTTAAAAACCGAAGGCTACCCGCCGCTAAACATTAAAGGCACAGGCCTTAAAGGTGGCAAGGTAGATATTGATGGCTCAGTATCTAGCCAATTTTTAACAGCATTTTTAATGGCTGCACCTTATGCCGAGCAAGACATTGAGATCTCTATAGTTGGAGAGTTAGTGTCTAAACCTTATATCGATATCACCTTAAAGATGATGTCTGCATTTGGCATTGAAGTGGAAAACGATAACTACCAGCGCTTTGTGGTTAAAGGCCAACAAACATACACGGGTGCAGGCGAATTTCTGGTTGAAGGTGACGCATCTTCGGCTTCTTACTTCTTAGCCGCTGGCGCAATTAAAGGTGGCGAAGTGAAAGTGACTGGCGTGGGTAAAAAATCCATGCAAGGCGACGTATTGTTTGCCGACGTGTTAGCTGCAATGGGCGCCGATATAGAGTGGGGCGATGATTACATTATTGCCCGTAGTGGTGAGTTAAGTGCTGTTGATTTGGACATGAACCATATTCCAGATGCGGCTATGACCATTGCCACCGCGGCTTTGTTTGCTAAAGGCACTACTGCAATACGTAACGTATATAACTGGCGAGTAAAAGAGACTGACCGCTTAGCGGCAATGGCTACTGAACTTAAAAAAGTGGGCGCTACCGTAGTGGAAGGACACGATTTTATTGAAGTGACTCCTCCAGCTAAATTAAACCATGCGGCCATTGATACTTATGATGATCATCGCATGGCGATGTGTTTTTCATTGGTGGCGTTAAGCGATACTGCTGTAACCATTAATGACCCGAAATGCACTTCTAAAACTTTCCCTGATTATTTTGAGCGCTTGCAACAACTTAGCGAATAAAGTGGTCGAAAATTTTTCATAACTTAGTTAGTCTTGAAGAGTCACTTAGGTGACTCTTTTTTTACATCCGCGTTTTATCTCAAGCACTGCTGAGACTAAAAATAAATAGGCGAAAAGCCAATACTAAAATGCGGCTAAAACGGTAACTAAAACTATGAATGTTTACACTGCGCGGCAGGCGATCCTCGATCGCAAGCAGCGAGTCGTCGCTTATGAGCTATTGTTTCGCGATGGTCCCGACAATGTGTACCCTGATATCGATCCACATGAGGCTACGTCTAAGCTAATTATTCGCACTCAGCTTAATGATGGCTTGCATGCGATTACTCAAGGTAAACCTGCTTTAATCAACTTTCCTGAAGAAAGTCTGCATTCAGAAATGGTGAAGTTACTGCCTAGCAAGCAGGTAGTAATTGAAATTCTTGAAACCGCCAAACCCAGTGAAAAACTGTACAAGCGTTGCCAATCGCTGTTTCATCGAGGCTATCGCTTAGCCTTTGATGACTTTGTTTATAAGGCTGAATGGGAACCTTATCTTAAGTTTGTCCGCTTGATAAAGGTGGATATTCAACGTACGCCTTTGGAACAACTAAGTACATTATTTGAGGCCTTAAAAACGCGCAAAAAAATTAAACTGTTAGCGGAGAAAGTGGAGACTCAAGAGGAATACCAACAAGCGCGAGATTTAGGCTTTAATTTTTTCCAAGGTTATTATTTTTGTCGCCCTGAAATGCATGTGTCAAAAGACATCGATGCCAGCTATTTAATGATTTCTCGCTTGTTTTATGCCGCCACTCGCGAAGATGTAAATATCAATGAAGTGGTACGTTATTTTGAGCGAGACACAGGGCTTAGCTACAAATTATTGCGCTTTGTTAACTCTGGTAGTTTACCCATAGTGGAAGAAATGGCATCGATTAAGCAAGCCGTTGTTTACATTGGTAATACCCAACTCAGAAAGCTAGTCGCCTTGCTTGCCAGCGCGATGGCGGTAAGCCATAAACCGCGTGAACTAGTGCGTATGTCGGTACACCGAGCACGATTTTGTGAACTGGTGGCTATGCATAAATCGCCAGCTATGCAAGAAGCTGCATTTTTATGCGGTTTGTTTTCTTTGCTTGATGCGCTTTTAGACAAACCATTAAGCGAATTGCTTTACAGTTTACCCCTGGAACAAGACATTAGAGATGCGCTATGTAGCGAGCAACCGTCGCTATTGCGTTACATGTTGCTCACTATTAAATCATATGAAGAAGGGCACTGGTATAAAACTGAGCGCTTAGCCTCACAATTACGAATGGATTATAAGCAAATTGAACACCTTAATTTGCAAGCTATGTTGTGGAGTGAGCAATATCAATCGCTTATTCAGCCTAGTTAAATAGCGCTAATGCTGCGTTTTATTAACTTTATGTGAATTTGTGACTTAACTGCCCATTTCTGCGACTTTTAAACGAGTTAGTATCGTTTGAATCAAATATTTTCTGGTTGTTTTTGGTATGCTGTTAGCAATAATGCACTTGGCGCAAAGAATGCCAAGGCAATAGCGCGAGTTTTAGGAGCTAATTAGTTTGCGGTTGTGCCTCGTTAGATACTTAACGTTGCTAGTGGTAGGTTGTTGTTGGTCGTTAGGCGTGAATGCCTATATAGTCAATGCGAGTGAATATCAATGGCTCGAAGATAATCCAGAGATAAAGGTGGCAGTAGTTGCTGATCGCCTGCCTTTGGAATATGTGGACCATACTGGTACCCCTGCTGGTTATGCCATTGATACCCTCAATAGTTTAGCCTTTCAAACCCGTTTAAAACTTGAATACCAAATTTTCTCTAGTGTTTCTGAAGCCATCTTGGCCTTACAGCATGGTCAAGTAGACATGTTAAGTAGTGCTAGTACTCATCGTCGCCTCAGCCCTTTTGTTAGTTACACCGTACCAAGCTGGCAACAGCCCTTAGCCCTGTTTAATCCTCTACAGCAAGCGCGCTTGAGGAATATGCAACAGCTCACCGGCAAGTCTATTGCGGTGGTTGCAGGAAGTAGCGCTCAGGAAGTTTTACTGGAGAATTACCCTGAAGTAGAGCCGCTAATTTATGCCTCTCTCGCCGACGCAATTCGCTCAGTAGTAGAGCAACAAACTATTGCGTTACTGGCGGGCAGTGATGAAGTGGCTGCTCACTTACGCGGTATGCCGCGTTGGCATCTACAACAATCTTTTATATTGGATGAATCACTACAGCATCAATTTGCTATTCGAGACGACTGGAAACCTCTGGTCGCATTACTCAATCGCGGCTTGTTGTCGATGGATGAGGCTCAATTAGCGCAAAGTTATCAACGTTGGCAGGCTTACTCGGCTCAAAGTGGTGATGCAACGAGTATCTCCTATTGGTGGTTTGTCGGTTTGCTGATGGCACTATTTGTAGTCAGCATTAGCGTTATATTACTGAGACAAAAATTTGTTAAAGCTAATCTTAAATCCACTCAATTACGAGAACAGCTAGAGTATTGGAAAAACCATGATGAAGTGACCGGTTTGCCAAATCGTCGTCATGTTACTCGCTTGCTTACCAGCTGGTTAGATGATGCAGTACCTTTGTCGGTATTGATGTTCGACTTCCCAAGACAAAATGAAGTATTTGAAAACTTTGGTCAACGTCTAGGTGAAGTGACAAAAGAAGCTTATGCAAAGCGGGTACAAAAAAGCCTGCGTAAACACTACCCAGAAGCCCAACTTGCTTATTGGTATCATCACTATTTCGTGGTGGTTGTACCAAATGTGAATAAAGACAAAGAAGTGATCGAGATAGCCAAGCAAATCGTGCAAAGCTGTCGGGGTTGGTTGCGACTAGAACAACTGCAACTGTTAACTCGTTGTCATGTGGGGTACTGCAGTTATCATCCTCGCCGAGAAGCGCTTCACAGCGATACCTTGTTAGCCAATACTTTTACTGCTTTGAATCATGCAGTGAAAACCGGCGTTAGCATTTGCCGTTATCGGCCCGATTTAAGCCAAGCGGGTTTAGTTAAGCTAACCCTTGAATCTAAGCTGCGTAAAGCAATTGGTAATAACGAACTAGATTTATTCTTTCAGCCACAATTTTGCTTAAAGACTAACAAAATGATTGGCGCAGAAGTATTGCTGCGATGGTTTACTCCTGAAGGTGCTATTTCGCCAGATGAATTTGTCCCTGTTGCCGAGGAAACTGGCTTAGTATTGCAGCTTGATAAATGGGTGTTTCAAAATGCCATGCGTTTTATGGCGCGTTTTTCTAGCCAGCTACCTGAAGGCTTCAAGTTGTCAGTCAACTTTTCTGCCACTACGGTATCTTTAGGGCATGCGGAGAAAATCGCGATTAATTACGCAAGCCAATGGCAAGTTAATCCGCAGCGTATTTGTATTGAGATTACTGAGTCGGCAATGATGGAACAGCCCACTGAGGCTAAAGCCAGTATTCAAAGAATGCGTGACGCAGGATTTGGTATTGCAATTGATGACTTTGGTACCGGGTACTCATCTATGGCCTATTTGAAACACCTGCCTGTGACCATTCTTAAAATTGACCGCGCCTTTGTTAGCGGCTTAGAAGAAAATTTATCCGATCAACATATTGTAAAAGCAATGGTGATGATTGCCCGAAGCATGAAATACCAAGTGCTTATTGAAGGTATCGAAACCCAAGCACAGGCCAATTTGGCCTCGGTGATGGGTTGTGAACAAGCACAAGGTTACTTCTTTGCGAGACCTCTTCCGCAAAACGATTTTGTTAAAAACTACCTAACCAAACCTCAATCAAAAGAGAACTTAAGATTAGTTGTTAATTAATCTTGGCGCGCCTTTTGCTTTTCCCTGTATAACTAACAACAATGCCATTTATCTGGCGGTAGAGGGAAATCATGAGAGTTGATTCAGCAAACCTATTTAGCGAACTGCAATCAATGGCTGGAGAAATGAAAACCGGCGGCATTGGGCAAGACTTTGCTCAACCTAATGGTCAGCTAGGCGTTTCTAAAGTAAACAGTGATTTTGGTAGCTTGTTGAAAGATGCAATTAATAACGTAAATGGCTTGCAGTCTAATGCCAATGATTTACGCACTCGCTTTGATTTAGGCGACCGTAACGTAGGTATTGGTGATGTAATGATTGCCGCACAAAAATCTAGCATCGCGTTTGATGCCACCGTACAAGTAAGAAATAAATTAGTTGATGCATACAAACAAATTAGTTCTATGCCTGTTTAACATGGCTAGGGAAATATTGTGGCGAGCGAAGGAAGTAACGCAATGAGTCAAGAACCCGCACTACTAGGTTCAGATAGCGACGGTGATAGCTTGGAAGCAACAGAACAACAGAGTTCTGCACTTTCATTCTTGAGCAACAGCGACGTGCTACGCCAAGTCATTATGATTTTGGCTTTAGCTATCTGCTTGGCCATGGCTGTATTCTTGTTGATGTGGGCTAAAGAGCCTGAGATGCGTCCGCTGGGTACCATGAATACACCTGAGCTGGTTGAAACCTTAGACTTCCTTGATCAAGCCAAAATTCCTTACACCATTGAAGGTAATACGGTATTAGTTAATGCCGAGCAATACCAAAGCATCAAACTTAAACTTCGTCGTTCTGGTTTAACTGAGTCGGTTCCTGATGGCGAACAAATTTTGCTTAACGACATGGGATTTGGAGTAAGCCAACGCCTTGAAGGTGAGCGATTAAAGCTTAGTCGTGAGCGCCAATTAGCCACCGCCATTGAGCAAATGAACTCAGTGAGCAAAGCCCAAGTATTATTAGCGATTCCTAAAAGCAACGTATTTGCCCGTCGCGAGCAGAAACCTTCAGCCACTGTTGTGGTGAATTTGCGTGGTATGAATGGCTTACAACAAGAAGAAATTGACTCAATCGTTGATATCGTAGCTTCAGCCGTTCAAGGTTTAATTCCTAGTCGGGTTACTGTCACCGATCAAAATGGTCGCTTACTTAACTCCGGTAGCCAAGACCCGCTGTCTTCTCGCACTCGTAAAGAGTTTGAAATGGAGCGTAAACGCGAGAGCGAATACAAAGACAAAATTGACGCAATTATGATCCCAATTGTTGGGGTGGGTAATTACACCGCTGAGGTAGACGTAACCTTAGATTTTACTGCCGTAGAGCAAACGCAAAAGCGTTTCAATCCAGACTTACCGGCAGTTCGTAGCGAATACACTATTGAAGATAACAATGTTGGTGGTGGTGCTATTGGTATTCCTGGCGCATTGACTAATCAGCCGCCACTACCTGCTGAAATTCCAGAGCAAGCGGGTGGGGCTAATACTCAGGCTCAATCTGGTAGTAGCCATAAAGAATCAACCCGTAATTACGAATTAGATACCACCATTAGTCATACTCGCTCACAAGTGGGTGTAGTCAGGCGTTTAAGCGTATCGGTTGCTTTAGATTACAACAGTCAAGTTTCTGACTCTGGGGAAACTAGCCGCGAACCGCGTTCTGCCGAGCAAATGGGCAGCATTCGACGTTTGTTACAAGGCGGTGTGGGCTTTAATTTAAGCCGAGGGGATACTTTAGAAGTGGTGAGTGTGCCATTTTCTCGCCCTGAAATATTTACCGAAGCTGACTTACCCGTTTGGGAGCAAGCTTGGTTCTGGCGCGCCATGCGCATGGCGGGTAGTGTACTGGTCTTGATTGTGCTGATTGTGGCAGTAGTAAGACCAATGCTAAATCGAATCCTATCTAGCGGTGAAGACAGCGAACATGCTGAGACCGACTTAGATGCAGCATTAGCGGCCTATGAAAATGATGATGACTTACAGCTAATATCGGCAGACAATACTGAGGTCGATTTCGGTATTCGCGATGGACAGCTAAAACTGCCAGACTTACACAAAGATGAAGACATGCTGAAAGCGGTTCGAGCACTAGTCGCCAACGAACCAGACCTTGCAGCCATGGTAATTAAAGATTGGGTAATTAACGATGCCAAATGAAGATGAAATCAACCCAGAAGAAGTTCTGGGAGATATGAACGGCATTGAGCGCGCAGCGATTTTAATGCTGAGCCTCAACGAAGATGACGCCGCGACCATATTCCGTCATCTTGAGCCTAAACAGGTACAGCGTTTGGGTATGGCGATGGCCTCGTTAGAAGACTTTTCTCACGAGCGAGTGGTAGCGGTTCACCGTTTGTTTATCGACGATATTCAAAAATACACCAATATTGGTATTGGTAGTCAAGACTTCGTACGTAAAGCGCTAACTGCAGCACTGGGTGAAGATAGAGCATCTAGCTTAGTTGACCAAATTATTATGGGCAGCGGAGCTAAAGGCCTCGATTCCTTGAAATGGATGGATGCCCGCCAGGTGGCTAACATCATTCAAAACGAGCACCCACAAATTCAAACTATTGTGTTGTCTTACCTAGAAGCCGAGCAATCTGCCGAGATTATGTCGCAGTTCCAAGACAAAGTGCGCTTAGATCTCATGATGCGTATCGCTAACTTAGAAGAAGTGCAGCCTGCAGCATTAACTGAATTGAACGAAATTATGGAAAAACAATTTGCTGGTCAAGCCGGTGCTCAAGCAGCCAAAATGGGCGGCTTGAAGGCGGCAGCCAACATCATGAACTTCCTAGATACCAATATGGAAGGCATGTTGATGGACTCTATTCGCGAAAGCGACGAAGAAATGGCACAACAAATTCAAGACCTTATGTTTGTATTCGAAAACTTGGTGGATATCGACGACCGAGGTATTCAAACATTGCTGCGTGATGTACCCGGCGAGTTACTGCAAAAAGCGCTTAAAGGCGCTGATGAAACACTTAAAGAGAAAATCTTCAATAATATGTCTAAACGGGCTGCAGAAATGCTACGTGATGATTTAGAAGCGATGGGCCCAATTAAAGTGAGCGAAGTAGAAACTGCTCAGAAAGAAATCCTATCTATTGCTCGTCGACTTTCTGAGGCCGGTGAAATTATGATTGGCGGTGGCGGCGGCGACGAGTTCTTATAAAAATGACCGAACAAGATAAACCCGTTAAACCACAAGATACAGAAGCTAACGCTGCAGCAGAAGAAAACAGCGCTGATTCGGTGATGGGTGATGACGATATCGCAGCCTTACTGGAAGAAACCCAAGGTGTGCCTCAGCAACAAGAAGAGAACGAGGCACCTCAACACGCAGTGGAGCAGACTACAGCACCTACAGGTGCAAACACTGACTCAGTAATGGGTGATGATGACATAGCAGCCTTATTGGATGAAACCCAAGGGGTGCCTCAGCAACAAGACGAGAACGAGACAGCTCAACACGCAGCAGAGCAGGCTCCTAGACAAACAGATACAAACACTGACTCAGTGATGGGTGATGATGACATAGCTGCATTATTGGAAGAGACCCAAGGGGCGCCTCAACAACAAGACGAGGATGAAACATCTCAACACGCAGCAGAGCAGACTCCTACACAAACCGATACAAACACTGACTCAATTATGGGCGATGATGATATCGCGGCTTTATTGGACGAGGCTCAATCATTGCCGAGTAATGACGCCGTTGAGCAGTCTTCAGAGCAACAGGAACAGAATGATGAACAAGCTGCAATTGATGCCTTGCTTGCTGGTGTTGAACAAAGCAGTGAGCCTGAAAAAGCAATCGACAGCCCTGTAGTGGAAGACATAGCTTGGCCATTACCTGAGTTTGAAGATACGACTCGTGATACCGCTGAGCCTGTTAGCAATGTATTAAACATGAAACCAGCTTGGTTTAATGAAGAGCCGGTAGAAGAAGAACCAGAAATTCAGTTTGAGCCAATGACCATCGAAGAGCTAGAAGCACTTCGCCAGTCAGCTTATGAAGAAGGCTTTGCTGAAGGCAAAGATGCGGGTCATAAAGAAGGCTTGGTTAGTGGCCAAGAAGAAGGCTTAGCGTTAGGGAAAACCCAAGGCCAACAAGAAGGCCTTAGCCAAGGCCTAACCGAAGGCCAGCAGCAAATTGATGCCTTGGGTGCGCAATGGGGAAGTTTAATTGATCAACTGCACCAACCTAATCGACAAATTGACGCTGAAGTGGAACAGCAGGTCGTTGATTTAGCCATGAAGTTGGCGGCCGAAATTGTTCAGGTTGAATTGGTTAGCAATCCCAATATTATTGCTAAAACAGTAAAGCAGGCTGTAGCGGCCCTACCATTGCAAAAACAACATATTCGTATTCATTTACACCCGGTAGATTTGGCTATTATCGAGCAGATATTTCCACCCGAAACCCAAGAAAAGAAAAAGTGGCAGTTGCTAGCCGATGGCAGCCTTACCCAAGGTGATTGTTTAATCGAGAATGATTTATCATCTGTTTCAGTTGAGATGAACGAAGTTATTAAACAAAGCCTACAGTCCTTTATTCGCCAAAATGGTCAAGACGATGACGCTGAGCCAACGACTTAGTTCTTATAACACCGAGCATGTGCGGAATAACCCAACGGTTGCGGGTAAGCTAACTCGAGTAGTGGGCTTAACGCTTGAAGCAGTAGGGTGTCGCGCCCCTGTGGGCTCTTTATGTTCAGTAGAAACTCTCGACGGATTTCTAGAAGCTGAAGTTGTGGGCTTTTCTGGTGACAAGCTGTTTTTAATGCCAAGCGAGCAGTTAACCGGTGTATTGCCTGGCGCTCGCGTGATCCCAATGCATGAGAATCACGGCATCCCGGTAGGTATGGAACTGCTAGGGCGGGTGATTGACGGTGTGGGTAAGCCGCTAGACGGACTGGGCGATATTCATTGTAGACAGACCACTAATTTAAGCTCTGTTCGCCTTAATCCCATGGCAAGAAAGCCAATTAAACAGCCTTTAGATGTTGGGGTTCGCTCGATTAATGCGGTGTTAACTGTAGGCCAGGGCCAGCGCATGGGCTTATTTGCCGGCTCGGGTGTGGGTAAAAGTGTATTAATGGGCATGATGACTCGAGGCACTACAGCAGATGTAGTCGTGGTGGGGTTAATTGGTGAACGTGGCCGCGAAGTAAAAGAATTTATTGACGATATTTTAGGTGAAGAAGGCCGCAAGCGAGCGGTGGTTGTGGCTGCTCCCGCCGATGCTTCTCCACTAATGCGTTTGAAAGGGTGTGATACCACCTTAACCATTGCTGAGTACTTTCGAGACCAAGGCTTGAATGTGCTGCTACTTATGGATTCATTAACGCGTTACGCTCAAGCGCAGCGTGAGATTGCCTTAGCAATTGGCGAGCCGCCTGCTACTAAGGGCTATCCGCCATCAGTGTTTGCAAAACTGCCTCGCTTGGTTGAACGTGCCGGAAACGGTGGTGAAGGGCAGGGTTCTATTACTGCTTTTTTCACGGTACTTACCGAGGGAGATGATTTGCAAGACCCCATTGCCGATGCCGCCCGCGCAATTCTAGACGGACACATCGTATTATCTCGCGAGCTGGCAGACTCAGGTCATTATCCTGCGGTAGACATTGAAAAATCCATTAGCCGAGTGATGCCTGCGGTAACTAGCGACGGCCATCAGCAACTTGCTCGCCAGCTTAAATCATTAAATGCCTCCTACCAGCAAAACCAAGACTTGATTGCTATTGGTGCCTACCAACGCGGTGCTGACAAACGTATTGATTTAGCCATAGGCATGAAGCCACATATGGATCAGTTCTTGCAGCAAGAGATGAAAGAAGTGGTAGCTTATGACGAAAGTCTGACGCGGATGGAGCGCACCATGCAAATGGCCAATATCAATGCTCAAGGTCCGCTCGGTTAAACTACCTTGATGTTCTCTACTTAGGAGATGCTCATGGCACGGCGAGCGTTATATTTAATGGTTGAGCGCTTGCAAGAGCAAGAGCAAGCCGCAGTAAAAGATATGGCCGAAGCGCAGCAGCAGCTTAGCGAGTTTGAAGCACAATTGGCTCACCTAGAGCAGTATCGCCGTTCTTACCTTGAGCAAGCGCTAGCAAAGGGCGTAGATGGCTTTTACGCAGACAGCTTTCACCAATACCAATTGTTTATTCAAAAGCTTGAGCAAGCCAGTGTCCAGCAGGGTAAAAGTATTGAGCAAGTAAAGAAAAACGTATTACTCAAACGTAATCAGTGGTTAGAGCTACAAGCTAAACGAAAAGCTATGGAGTTTCTGATTGAAAAACAAGTGAAACAGCAGCAGCAAAAACAACACCGCGAAGAACAAAAGCTACTCGATGAATACGCGTTATATTCTCATCTTCGAGGCCAAGCGTAGCGCTTAGGCATAAAATATGCTTTATTTTTTTCGAAATGAAAGATTAATGGCTAGTTAGCCTCGGGCAAATAAGCCTAAAGCTGGAAAAGACTAATTGTAAGGGCAAGTAACAATATGGAATTTCTGTTAAACGATGCAGGCAATGCCAAGCAGTTATCATCATTAGGAAGTGCAACTCTTAGCCCTTCTGAAAAGGGTGACGATTTTGCTAAATTAGTTAAAGAATTAGAACAACTTCCTAAAGCCGACAGCCCTGTAAAAGCCGCTGTAGAAAAAGAGTATGCTAAAGGTGCGGAGTCTGATTCTAAAAAGGCTGTGGATAGCCCCGCAGAGCCCAGTCCTAGGGACTTACTTAAGCAACTCGATACGGCCAAAAAAGCGGCCGACGATATTGAAAAGGGTAATGCTGAGTCTGCTAAAAACGCCATTCCCATTGACCTTATTACTGAAGATAAAGCAGTAGCTGATTCTGCCGAACAAACAGCTTCAGACAGTTATTCATTAACCCAGAGCTCAGAAACCAATGAGAGCTTAAACAGTAAGGCTGAACCAGAGTCAGCAGTTAAAGCAAACAGTGCTGGAAAAAGCGAAACTGATCCTGATATAGCCCAAGCAGCAAATAAACAAAGCGGCAGTGAATTGCCGCTTAACTCTGCTGCGTCTGATGATGCAGACGACACAAAAGCCTCATCTATACTGAGTAGCGAAACTAAAACATCAAATACAAGCTCCAATCAACTTGGCGTTTCTTCATCGAAAACTGACAGCACAATCAGTGTAGAGGGAGAGACCAACAAAGCTAACCCACAAAGTGCTAAAGACCTAACAGACTCAAAAGTGCTTAGTGAAGCCGCTAACGCGAAAAGTATTGCAGACACAGGCACTGCAGAAGTTAGTGGGAGTAAAGCGATTAAAGGCACTGAAGGCGAGTTAGATAAATCTGCAAAACTTGGCGTTTCGGCTAACCAAGTCGAACAACAAAAAGCTACCGAAAAAGAATTAAACAAAACCACTACTTTTGTTAGCGGTGCGGTGGTTAAAGATACTGATAAAACGCTACAGAATAAAGTTGAAAGCGAACAGCTTAAATCTGCCAGTGGTAAAGAGGCTGATACGCTAAAACAGGCTAATGCTGGGGTAGACAGTAAACAAGAAAAAGCAGCGCAGATAAACTCAGATACTAATAGAGGTGAGCCACTAAACACTCAAGTTGATGCGCGAGCTAAACAAGCCGCTAAAGTTTCATCTTCAGAGCAAGTGGTTATTCAGCAAACGGCCAACGATACGAAAGTAGCGCAAAATGCAGACGCTGGAAAAATGGCTGAAACAAACCTTAATGTCGATGCCAAAACTGGCGAGACTAAACCTCGGCTTGCTTCTACTCAGTCAAATTTGTTGGCCCCTAAAACCACCAGTACAGATGCTTCTCCAACTACTGATAAGTTAGCTGCTGCGACCATCGCAGCGAGCGCAGATAGCACTAGTAAAGATACTAGCGGTGAGCAAAAAGAGCAGCAACATAGTCAAACTCAACAGCATGTAGCGCTAAATCAAACAGAGGCGCCTAAACCGCAAGAACATCACAGTATTTTTCGCTCAGCCTCAGGCGCTGATGTAGTTGCTCGCGCGGAGCAGGCAAATAGCGATGTTGCGTTAAAACAAGCGCAGCAAGCAAATCAGATAAACGATAAACAAGTTCAACAAAATGAACGACTCAACCCTGCTCATTATCAAGCACCTGCCGAACTGAATCAGCGGGTTCAATATATGTTAAGCCAAGGTATGCAAAAAGCTGAAATTCGTTTAGATCCTGCAGAGTTGGGCAGTATGCATATTCGCTTGCAGATGAACCAAGAACAACAGGTATCGGTACAAATTCAAGTTCAAAACCCCCAAGCTCGTGAAGCCTTAGAACAAACCATGCCGCGTTTACGTGAAATGTTACAGCAGCAGGGTATAGAATTAGGACAAAGTCAGGTGAATCAGCAAAATCAAGGCAATGCTTCGCAGCATGGTCAAGGTCAAAACGCGGGGAGTGGACTTGCTGGAAATATTGACAATATTGACGACGTCGGTGAGCAAGACTTGAGCGCCTTGGTGGCAAACCAAGCAAACAGCGATGGTATTGACTTTTACGCCTAGTTTATTTGCTAAAGGCGCTGTTGAAGCGCCTCTTAACTGTGTAATAATGAAATCAGTTTAGCGAAAAGTTCATGGAAGCATAAATGGCTGAAGAATCAGAATTAAAAGTAGAAGATGACGAAGGTGGCAGTAAGAAGAAGCTGATCATCATTATTGCCGGTGTAGCGGTATTAGTTATTGGCGGCGTTGTTGGCTTTTTGTTGATGGGCGGCGAAGATGAAGCGCCTGCAGCTGCAACTCCCACTGAAGAAGTGACTGCTAGCGTTACTCATGAAGCATTATACGTGGGGATGCCGCGACCATTTGTCTTCAATATTGTGGGTGACCACAGAGATCGTTTGGTACAAATCAAAGTACAATTATTGGTGCGTGGTACTGCCAATGAAGCTGATGCGAAGCTACATATTCCTTTGATTGAAGGCACTTTACTTAACGTATTTAGCTCCGCTAGCGTTGAAGACATGTCTACTCAAGAAGGCAAAGATAGCCTACGTGAAAACTCGCTAATCGAAACACAAAAAGCATTAAAAGAAATTACCGGTAAAGTTGTGGTAGAAAAAATATTGTTTACCGGCTTTGTGATGCAATAAAGGAACAATGTGAGCGATTTATTAAGCCAAGACGAAATTGATGCGCTGCTACATGGTGTTGATGATATAGAAGAAGACATCATTGAGCCCGAGATGTCGGGCAGTGTGGTGGAGTTTGACTTTTCTTCTCAAGACCGAATTGTTCGTGGTCGCATGCCAACCCTTGAGTTGGTTAATGAACGTTTTGCACGGCACATGCGCATTAGTTTATTCAATATGATGCGCCGTACCGCTGAAGTATCGATTAATGGCGTACAAATGATTAAGTTTGGCGAGTACGTGCATACTTTGTTTGTACCTACTAGTTTAAACATGGTTCGTTTTCGTCCACTCAAAGGCACCGCCTTGGTGACCATGGAAGCGCGACTGGTTTTCATTTTAGTTGAGAACTTTTTTGGTGGTGATGGCCGTTACCATGCAAAAATTGAAGGTCGAGAATTTACCCCTACCGAACGCCGTATCATTCAAATGTTGTTAAAAATAATCTTTGAAGATTACGTTGAAGCGTGGGCACCGGTTATGGATGTTGGGTTTGATTACCTCGATTCAGAAGTGAATCCCGCCATGGCTAACATTGTGAGCCCTACTGAAGTGATCGTGGTGAGCTCTTTCCATATTGAATTAGATGGTGGCGGTGGTGATTTTCACATTGCTATGCCTTATTCCATGTTGGAGCCTATTCGTGAACTACTAGATGCGGGTGTTCAGAGCGATAAACAAGATACCGATCAACGTTGGAGTTCAGCACTTAGCGACGAAATAATGGATGTCCCGGTCGGTTTACATACTAAGTTATTAGAAACTGATGTGACATTAAGGCAGCTGATGGAGCTGAAAACCGGCGATGTTATCCCTGTCGAAATGCCAGAAACCGCGATGTTGTTCGTAGAAGATTTGCCTAGTTACCGTGTTAAGTTAGGCCAGCGTAATGAACACATGGCGCTTAAAGTTGATTCAGTGTTAGAGCGTCCCGATACGGTCAAAACTGACCTAGAAATGGTGGTAAGCCGCCGTCAATCTTCTGCAGACGACGAGTAAGATGAATAAGGAAAAAATATGAGTGATCAAGACGATATGGCGGATGAGTGGGCTGCAGCAATGGCTGAAGTAGAGCCCGCACCGTTAGAAGAGTTTGTTGATGAATCGCAACCTATTAGCGAAGAGCAGCAACGTAAGCTTGATTCAATAATGGATATTCCTGTTACCATTTCAATGGAAGTTGGCCGTAGTAATATTAGTATTCGTAACTTACTACAGCTTAACCAAGGTTCGGTAGTTGAACTAGACCGGGTAGCTGGTGAACCTTTAGATGTGCTGGTAAACGGTACCTTAATCGCCCATGGCGAAGTAGTGGTAGTGAATGACAAGTTTGGTATTCGTCTGACGGATGTAATCAGTCAAACAGAACGCATTAAAAAGCTCAAATAATGCGCAGCTCATTCGGTTTACTGCTTATTCTATCTATTGCCTTGCCTGCGGCTGCAGAGCAAGAAATTAACGCGGCGCCCAGCTCTCAAGTTGAATTGCTCTCTTGGGTAATGTCTTTAGCTGTAGTGCTGGTGACCATTTTGGTTTGTGCTTGGGTGCTTAAGAAAACTCGATTAAATCAATTTGCTGGCGGCCAGTCTAAAGTTATCACTAATTTGGCACTGGGCACTCGCGAGCGCATTATGGTGGTAGAAATAGGTGAGCAACAATATTTGCTGGGGGTCACCGCCCAGTCAATAAACCTATTAGATAAGTTGGAGCAACCACTGGAAGCGAAACCGAATAAAATGAGTGGCCATTTTGCTAAACAGCTGCAAGGGATATTGTCGAAAAATGAAAAGTAAGCTGTTTTACGGTTTATTATTGTGCTTTGCATTTGTTGCACCTAGCTTTGCTCAAGAGGGTATTTTACCTGCCATAACGATGACCACCAATCCCGATGGTGGTCAAGAGTATTCGGTTACTCTACAAGTCTTAGCCTTGATGACCGCGCTGTCTTTTTTGCCAGCGATGGTCATTATGATGACGTCGTTCACTCGAATCGTGGTGGTGATGTCAATTTTGCGTCAGGCAATGGGTTTACAGCAAAGCCCGTCTAACCAAGTCATTATTGGTATTGCTTTGTTTTTAACTTTTTTTATTATGTCGCCAGTGATAGAAGAAGTGAACCAGCAAGCGATACAGCCGTATTTGAGTGAAGAACTTACTTCTATGCAAGCTTTTGAGCGCGCAAAAGAACCGCTTAAAGAATTCATGCTAGCGCAAACACGCCTTACTGATCTAGAAACCTTTGTAAAGATTGCTAAGGTCGAAGTAGGTTCACCAGAAGAAGTACCGTTTAATGTGCTTATTCCTGCATTCATTACTTCCGAGTTAAAAACCGCCTTCCAAATTGGCTTTATGTTATTCATACCATTTTTGGTGATTGACTTAGTGGTGGCCAGTATTCTAATGGCCATGGGTATGATGATGCTGTCCCCAATGATTGTATCGCTGCCCTTCAAACTAATGTTGTTTGTATTGGTTGATGGCTGGAGCCTAGTGATGGGCACCCTTGCAAACAGTTTTGGCGTATAGACAAAAGGAGCCATAGATGGAACCGGAAGTCTTTGTAGATGTATTTCGCCTGGCATTAGGGCAAGTGGTTATCTTAGTGTCTGCTGCGATTATCCCAAGTTTGCTGGTGGGGCTCATTGTAGCTATTTTCCAAGCAGCCACTTCGATTAATGAACAAACCTTAAGTTTTTTGCCACGTTTGTTAGTCACACTTGCTTCGCTAATGATTGCTGGCCATTGGTTTACCGGAAAACTGATGGAGCTGTTTTTCACTATGGTTGATATGATCCCTCAGGTTGTTGGTTAGTGGAGTTTCCCTCCGACCTAATTATGGCGTGGATTGGCCAATATCTTTGGGCCTTAACTCGCGTAGCTGCAATGTTAATGGTATTGGCGAGTTTTGGTGGCAAATCGGTTCCTACTCGAGTTCGCTTAATGTTAGCTTTGGCGATTACTTTTGCATTAGTGCCGGTGTTACCAGACGTTCAAGGTATCGAAGTCTTCTCCTTTCAAGCTATTATCGTGATTCTTCAGCAAGTATTAATTGGTGTAGCGATCGGATTTATTTCTCAGCTATTAATGCAAACGTTTGTGGTTGGCGGGCAAATTATTGCGATGCAAACCAGCTTGGGTTTTGCCTCTATGGTAGACCCGAATAATGGCCAAAGTACTCCTGTTGTTGGTCAATTCTATTTGTTGTTGGCAACATTACTGTTTTTGGCCATTGACGGGCATCTGCAGCTCATTACCTTAATCGCAATGAGTTTCGAAACGATTCCCATCGGTATGAGCGGTTTAGGCACTATTGATTATCAACACCTTGCTGGTTGGTACTCTCAGCTTTTTCTGGCCGCGCTTGCCTTGTCTATTTCGTCTGTTGTTGCCATGTTACTTGTGAATTTTTCTTTTGGTGTTATGACCCGAGCAGCACCCCAGCTGAATATTTTTAGTATTGGCTTTGCGGTAAGTATGTTGTTTGGTTTATTTATTCTTTGGCTCACTATTGGTGGGTTCTTAGCGCACTTTGAACGTCAGTGGGAGGTTGGCCGCAGTACAGCATGCGCTCTATTGCGCATAGGTTGTTAACCTAAGGTCAAATTATTATGGCAGATGACGATCAAGAAAAAACGGAAGACCCCACGGGGAAAAAGCTTGAAGATGCTCGAAAAAAAGGACAGGTCGCTCGTTCTAAAGAATTAGGTACTGCCGCGGTACTCATTACTGCTGCTATCGCCATCATGGCGTTTGGCAGCATGTTGGCTGAATCTATGGTGAAGGTTTTCCAGTTAGCTTTTACGATGACCCGGGAGCAGGTGTATGACGTTAATCTCATGCTTAAGAACATCGGCATTATAGGCATGTTGTTGGTTAAGCCACTAATGTGGATTATGGGCTTTATTACACTAGCGGCCTTAATTGGCAATACTTTGTTAGGGGGAATGTCTTTTAGTTGGGAGGCTGCCAGGCCAAAAGCCAGTAAGATGTCGCCGCTTCAGGGCTTTAAACGGATGATGGGACTTCAAGCTTTTGTTGAACTTATAAAAAGTATTGCCAAAGTTGTTGTAATCGCAGGTGTAGTTTGGTTTGTACTGCGTTGGAAGTTCGCCGAAATCCTCACTCTTAGTATGCAGTCGATACCTGGCTCGATTGTTAATGCGTTAGACATGCTGCAGTGGATGTTACTAGCCCTAGTTTGCAGCTTGATTGTTATCGTGATTATTGATGTGCCTTATCAAATTTGGAATCACAACAAGCAGCTGAAAATGTCTAAGCAAGAAGTGAAAGACGAACATAAAAACATGGAAGGTAGCCCTGAAGTGAAAGGGCGGATCCGTCGCTTGCAAATGGAAATGGCTGCTCGCCGAATGATGGCTGATGTGCCGCAAGCAGATGTGGTAGTGACCAACCCAACACACTTTTCTGTCGCACTTCAGTATGACAAGGAGGGTACTGGCGCTCCCAAAGTGGTGGCAAAAGGGGTTGATGAGGTAGCGATGAAAATCCGCGAAATTGCTCGTCATTATGAAGTACCGATTATGGAAGCTCCTGCGCTCACTCGTTCGTTGTATCACACCACTAAAATTGGTCACGATATCCCCGAAGGTTTATACGTTGCAGTTGCCCAAATATTGGCTTTTGTTTTTCAACTGGAGCAATACCGCAAGGGTAAAGGTAAGCGACCTAAACCGGTGGTTAATGATTTACCTATTCCTAATGAGCTTCGATATTAGTCTCAATTCTCATCGCCAATTTTTTGAGTAAAGGTATTGGCTCGCTTATTGCTTTTCTTGTTTCATCAGTTGTTAGGAAGTCAGTATTTCGTCATTTATGGAATTCATTAATCGTCTCACCAGCTTTAAGCTTCAAGATCTAAAAAAAGTTGATGTTAATGTCATAAAAGGTGTTGGCACGCCAGTTGTGGTGCTAGCCACATTAGGCATGGTTGTATTACCAATGGCGGCATGGCTGTTGGACATATTGTTTGCCTTTAACATCTCCCTCGCCTTAGTGGTATTACTGGTAGCTATTTATACTAAACGCCCGCTAGATTTTGCTGTTTTCCCAACGGTGTTGTTGATTGCAACACTATTGCGCCTTGCACTAAACGTTGCTTCCACTCGTGTTGTACTGCTTGAAGGCCACAATGGCGGTAACGCTGCCGGTAATGTTATTGAAGCCTTTGGTTCGGTGGTAATTGGTGGCAACTATGCGGTAGGTTTGGTGGTGTTCCTTATCTTGATGATCATCAACTTTGTGGTCGTAACTAAAGGTGCTGGCCGTATCGCAGAAGTAAGTGCCCGCTTTACTTTAGATGCAATGCCCGGTAAACAAATGGCGATTGATGCCGATTTAAACGCTGGCATCATTGACCAAGAACAAGCCCGAACACGCCGAGCAGACGTAACCAACGAAGCGGACTTTTATGGTTCTATGGATGGTGCCAGTAAGTTTGTTAAAGGGGACGCAATCGCGGGTATTCTCATTCTGTTTATTAACATTCTTGGCGGCTTTATTATTGGTGTGGCTCAACATGATTTAACCTTTGCTGAAGCGGCAGAGGTTTATACTTTGCTTACCATTGGTGATGGCTTAGTTGCACAGATACCTTCACTACTCTTATCTATAGCTGCCGCGTTGGTAGTTACTCGTCAAAATACCGAAGCAGACATGGGCGAGCAGGTTAGCTTGCAGATGTTTAGAGACCCGCGGGTAATGATAATCTGTGGTTCAATTTTGTTCATTATGGGTATTGTCCCAGGTATGCCTCATTTGGCATTTCTTACTTGTGCAGCTGTGTGTTTAGGTGCGGCTTGGATGCGTCATAAAGGCGATGCTAAAAAAGCGGCTGATACTTCAATGCAGCCAGCGAACTCGAGCCCAAGTGCAAGTAGCGAACCAAAAGAATTGGGTTGGGATGATGTTCAACCAGTTGATGTTATAGGCTTGGAAGTAGGGTACCGCCTAATTCCATTGGTGGATAAAAGCCAAGGTGGTGAATTGCTGGCTCGTATTAAAGGAGTGCGTAAAAAGCTTTCTCAAGATCTTGGTTTTTTGGTTCCAGCGGTGCATATTCGTGACAACTTAGATTTAGGTCCGAATCAATATCGTATTACCTTAATGGGTGTCACTTACGGGGAATCGGAAGTTTTTCATGATAGAGAAATGGCGATTAACCCAGGCCAGGTATTTGGTAAAATTGAAGGCCAGCCTACTACCGATCCTGCATTTGGTCTTGAAGCTGCGTGGGTAGCAACAGAGCAACGCGAGCACGCTCAAACTCTTGGGTACACAGTCGTTGACTCTGCTACGGTGGTAGCTACTCACTTGAGCCAACTCCTTACCAATAATGCATCTAACTTGCTCGGCCATGAAGAAGTACAGAATCTATTAGATATGTTAGGTAACAACTTGCCTAAGTTAGTAGAAGGTTTGGTGCCAGATACGATGACGCTATCCACAGTGGTTAAAGTGCTGCAGAACTTACTCAACGAAGGTGTGCCTATTCGCGATGTACGCAGTATTGTACAAACCTTGGTAGAGTACGGGCCGAAAAGCCAAGACCCAGATATTCTCACTGCCGCTTGTCGTATTTCTTTGAAACGTTTAATTGTGCAAGAGCTAATTGGCAGTGAAGCTGAATTACCGGTTATCACCTTGTCTCCAGACTTGGAGCAGATATTGCATCAGTCTATGCAAGCAGCAGGTAATGATGGTGCTGGAATGGAACCTGGTTTGGCAGAGAAGTTACAAGTTTCACTTAACGAAGCCTGTCAAAATCAAGAGTTGGCTGGTCAACCCGCTATTTTGTTAACCTCGGGAATTTTACGCTCAAGTATGTCTCGATTTGTTAAAACAGCGATGCCAGCACTAAGGGTTCTTTCTTATCAAGAAGTACCAGAAGATAAACAAATACGTATTGTGAGCTCAGTAGGGCAGTAGCCTGAAGAGTCTGACAAAAGGAAGGTGAACAGTGAAAATGAAACGCTTTTTTGCGAAAGACATGCGAACTGCATTAGCCGAGGTAAAAGAAACCTTAGGCAGTGATGCGGTAATTATGTCGAATAAAAAGGTCACTGGCGGCATTGAAATTGTTGCTGCAGTTGAACCTTCCAATTTAAAAAACAGTGCTGCAGAGAGCAGCAGAGAACTGGCGGAAGACAGCGTCAAATTATCGTCCCGGAATCCCGCTGCGGCAAAGAAAGCGCCAACAAACCAGCATCCTGGTCATGATTTTGACGAAAATGCCAGTTTGAAAGATAACTTAACCAACTTCATGCAACGTCACCAAAAGCGCCAGCAAGAAAATTTGCAACAATCTACCTTAAAACAGCAACAACAATCGCAGCGCCCTCGTACCGTTCAAGCACCGCGTTCTTTAGCGCAGCAACAGGGCTGGGTACAACAAGGTTCTTTATCAAGTCAACCTGCTCAATCCCGTTCTGCTCAGCAGCCTAAGCAAGATTCTGCTGGAAATGAAGTGGGTGAATTGAAGAAAGAAATGGCAGCGATGCGCAAGTTACTCGAGCACCAAGTCTCTGGCTTGATGTGGCAAGAAGTTGAGCGTCAAGAACCGGTTCGAGCGATGCTCATTAAGCAATTGCAGCTAGTTGGTTTTGATGAGGACATGGCTGACCAAATCGCCGGTTATATTCCTGAAGAACTTGGTGTGCAAGAAGGCTGGCAGCATTTACGTGAGTTGCTCGCAAACCAACTTCCGGTCGGCCAAGATGAAATTCTGCTTAAAGGCGGTGCAATTGCTTTATTAGGGCCAACGGGCGTGGGCAAAACCACTACCATTGCCAAATTAGCCGCTCAGTTTTCTATGCGTCATGGCGCAGATAGCGTAGCGATGATTACCACCGATACCTATCGAATTGGCGCGCATGAACAACTTGCTACCTATGGGAAGATTATGGGTTGTGCAGTGCGGGTTGCTAACGATGAAGAAGAGTTGTCTCAATTGTTGTATCAATTTAAAGATAAAAAACTGGTGCTAATTGATACTGCCGGTATGAGCCAACGAGATTTACGTTTACACGAACAACTCGACAAGTTAGTTAAGAATAGCCGCGTGAATATACGTAACTATTTGGTGATGTCAGCTAACGCTCAACGTCGTGTTATTGAAGAAACCGTGAATCAATTCCAGCGAATTCCTCTCGCGGGTACCATACTTACCAAATTAGATGAGAGCTTGGCCTTAGGCGAGGTTTTAAATGTCACCTTGCGCCACGCTTTGCCAATCAGTTACGTTACACATGGCCAGCAAGTGCCAGAAGATATTGCAGTTGCCGAGCCAACCAAGTTAATTGAGCAAGCGCTGTCAGTAATTGATACTCAGTCTCAGCAACATTTCTGGTTTAGTGAAACCGAACAGCAGAAGGTTTCAGATGTATTCTAAAGACAACGAATTTGATCAAGCTAGCGGCTTAAGAATGATGCAACAAAAAAATAATGTGAAAGTTATCGCTGTAACCGGTGGTAAAGGTGGTGTTGGTAAAACCAACGTTACCCTAAATATGGGCATTGCTATGGCAGCCCAAGGTAAGCGTGTAATGGTGCTGGATGCCGACTTAGGCTTGGCAAATGTAGATGTACTATTAGGCCTACGCGTAACCAAAAACTTATCGCATGTACTATCTGGCGAGTGCACATTAGATGAAGTGCTCGTAAAGGGGCCTAACGGTATTTTAATCGCCCCGGCAACTTCTGGTACCCAATCAATGGTTGAATTGAGCCCAGCAGAGCATGCAGGATTGATTCGCGCATTCAGTAGCTTGAAAACCCCCATTGATATATTGCTGGTAGATACTGCCGCTGGTATTTCCGATATGGTGCTGAGCTTTGCTAAAGCCTCACAGGATATCTTGGTCGTGGTTTGTGATGAACCCACATCGATTACTGATGCGTATGCTTTGATTAAACTATTGTCTAACAAGCACGGCGTATACAAATTTAAAGTAGTGGCAAACATGGTTCGTAGTCTAAGAGAAGGCCAAGAACTGTTTGCTAAACTCACTCGTGTTACCGATCGCTTTTTAGACGCCACCTTAGAACTCGTATCGTGTATTCCATACGACAACAATGTTCGACTCGCTGTACGTAAACAGCGTGTCGTGGTTGAAGCGTATCCTAAATCTCCCGCTTCTTTAGCTTTTCGCTCTTTAGCGAGTAAAGGAGCTACTTGGCCGATTCCGGAACAAGCAGGTGGCCATTTGGAATTCTTCATCGAGAATCTTCTCGAATTCGGACAACGTAAAAATAGAGAACAGCTTAGTGAATAAAGTTGCCGCTTATGCCAGCGCTAGTGACACTAATGTGTTGGTGGAACGCCATGCAAATTTGGTAAAACGGATAGCGCACCATTTAATGGCGCGCCTGCCGGCTAGCGTAATTGTTGATGATCTGATTCAGTCTGGAATGATTGGTCTTATCGAAGCTGCGCGTAATTTTGATGGTACCAAAGGTGCGAGTTTCGAAACCTATGCCGGGATCCGTATTCGTGGCTCAATGCTTGACGAAATTCGTCGTGGTGACTGGGTACCACGTTCTGTGCATAAAAACAGCCGCGCTATCAGTGAAGCTATTAACGCAGTTGAAAAAGAAAAGAATGGTGATGCCAAAGATGCTGAGGTTGCTGCTAAGCTGGGTGTAAGCCTAAGCGAATATCATTCAATGTTGTCTGACGTAAACTGTGGCCGAATTCTTGGTATTGAAGATCTTGGCGTGAGCGAAGATGTTATTTCTAGTGATGAAAGTCGCGAGCAAAATCGACCATTTGAAGGCTTTGCTAATCAACGCTTTCAACAATCGCTAGCCGATTGCATTAAAGGCTTACCAGAGCGCGAAGCGCTAGTATTGTCGCTATATTATGACGAAGAACTTAACCTTAAAGAAATTGGCGAAGTATTAACCGTAAGCGAGTCAAGAGTCAGTCAAATACATAGCCAAGCGCTTGCTCGAGTGAAAACTCGAATGCGAGATTGGACACAATAGAGAAATTCATCCTTACAAATATGATAAAAGATGGACTAAAATTGTGTTTATTAAGGCATAATATCTTTATTACATAAATTTTTAGCCCGTTTTGAGGCTTGCAAAACATCCTGTTGGGGGACGTACCTTGGATAAAAATATGAAAATTCTGGTTGTTGATGATTTTTCAACAATGAGAAGGATTATTAAAAACCTACTTAGAGATTTAGGTTTCAACAATACTCACGAAGCTGATGACGGTAATACTGCGTTGCCAATGCTTAAAGGTGGGGACTTCGAATTTGTAGTGACCGATTGGAACATGCCGGGTATGGAAGGCATTGATTTATTAAAGAATATTCGTGCCGACGAAAGCTTGTCTCATTTACCTGTGTTAATGGTTACGGCAGAAGCGAAACGCGAACAGATTATTGAAGCCGCGCAAGCCGGCGTAAATGGTTATATTGTAAAACCTTTCACAGCTGCCACACTAAAAGAGAAGCTAGATAAGATTTTCGAAAGATTACAATAATAAAGGAAGATGTGTGAGCACTGATACTCCGATCATCTCATTAGCCGATGCCAAAGCTTTGGTGTTGCTACTTGAAGAAGGAAACGTCTCCGAGGCGAATCAATTTGTCAGTGAGCTGTGTGCTCCTAAGGCCAACCTGTTGTTTGACAAAGTTGGTCAGCTCACACGTCAACTTCACGATTCATTAAATGATTTCAAGCTAGATATTCGTATTAATGAATTGGCTAATCAGGAAATACCTGATGCAAAAGAGCGGTTAAACTATGTAATAGAGATGACCGACCAAGCCGCTAATAAGACCATGGATGCGGTTGAATCTGGCCTCCCTATTGCCGATCAATTAACCAGTGAAATCAACAATATTATGCCTGTTTGGCAAAGTTTGATGGAACGAAGAATTGAAATTGGCCAATTTAAAGCGCTATGTCACCAAATCGATATTTTCCTTAATAGTTCTTCAGCAAATGCCGATAAACTACGAAGTATGTTAACTGAAATATTGATGGCTCAAGATTTTCAAGACTTAACTGGGCAAATGATTCGTAAAGTAATCACCTTAGTTCAAGAAGTTGAAGAAAGTTTAGTGGAAATGCTGACCTTGTTTGGCAATGATAAAGCTGAAGTTATAGAGAAAAAAGCTCCTGCAAAATCGGCCATTGAAGCCGAAGGGCCAATATTAAATAAAGAGCAAAGGGATGACGTTGTTAACGATCAAGATGATGTTGATGACCTGTTATCTAGTTTAGGATTTTAAGGGAGTAGCGCATGTCGTTTGATGTAGATGAAGACATCTTACAAGACTTTCTCGTAGAAGCGGCGGAGATCCTTGAGCAGCTGTCTGAACAGTTGGTTGATTTAGAGAAACGTCCAGATGATAGTGACTTATTAAATGCTATCTTTCGCGGCTTCCATACCGTAAAAGGTGGCGCAGGCTTTTTGTCTCTTACCGAGCTTGTCGATGTTTGTCATGGTGCAGAGAACGTTTTTGACACCTTGCGTAACGGTGGGCGGGGTGTCTCGCCAGAGCTGATGGATGTTATTCTTGAAGCTCTTGATGCTGTTAATGATATGTTTGCTCAAGTGCAGGCTCGCGAACCGTTAACACCAGCTTCTCCAGATATTATTGACCGCCTGCATCATCTTTCTCAACCTGAATCCGCAGATGAAGCTCCAATTGCCGCCGCTGAGCCCGAGCCAGTAGCTGTTCCCGAACCTGTCGCTCCAGCAGCTGATAGTGGGAACATTGATGAAATCAGTGATGATGAGTTTGAACGTTTACTTGACGAGCTTCATGGTAGCGATGCGCCTAAGCCTGCAGCTCCTGCGCCGAGCGCGGCCGCTCCGGCTAGTGACGGTGATATTTCCGATGACGAGTTTGAAAAACTTTTAGATGAGTTACACGGTTCTAAAGCACCTAGTGCAGCAGCGCCAGCTCCAAAAGCTGCCGACCCCGTGCCCGCAACTAGCGGGGAAGAGATTGGCGATGACGAATTTGAAAAGTTATTGGACCAGCTACATGGTGCTGGAAAAGCGCCTGACGTTAAGCCAGCCGCTCCAGCCAAGCCTGCAGCACCTGTCACGAAGCCTGCTGCTGCGGTTAAGCCAGCTGCCCCTGCGAAGCCAGCTGCTAAAGCTGCGCCAGCCAAAGCAGAACCCGCCAAAGCTCCTACCAAGCAAGCTGTGCCTCAAGGTGAAACGACTGTTCGTGTAGATACACGTACACTTGACGACATCATGAATATGGTCGGTGAATTGGTATTAGTTCGAAATCGCTTAGTAAGCCTTGGCTTAAATAGTAACGATGAAGACATGTCTAAAGCCACTGCCAATCTAGATGTAGTGACGGCTGACTTGCAAGGCGCGGTAATGAAAACCCGCATGCAACCTATTAAAAAGGTGTTCGGACGTTTTCCTCGAGTAGTACGAGATCTAGCTCGTAGCCTTAAAAAAGATATTAATCTTGAGTTGGTCGGCGAAGAAACCGATTTAGATAAGAACTTAGTTGAAGCTTTGGCCGATCCATTGGTCCACTTAGTCAGAAATTCAGTAGACCATGGTATAGAAATGCCAGATGAGCGAGTGGCTTCAGGCAAACCTCGTACTGGTGTTATTCGTTTATCAGCCTCGCAAGAAGGCGACCACATCCTATTGATGATTGAGGATGATGGCGCAGGCATGAATGCTGATAAGCTTAAATCAATTGCTGTTGAGCGCGGCGTATTAGATGCCGATGCAGCAGCCAGAATGCCAGACAAAGATGCTTATAGCCTGATTTTTGCGCCAGGTTTCTCAACCAAAACCGAAATTTCTGATATTTCTGGTCGTGGCGTAGGAATGGACGTGGTGAAAACCAGTATTACTCAGCTAAACGGCTCAGTAGATATTGACTCTCACCTTGGTCAGGGCACCACTTTACAAATTAAAGTGCCGTTAACTTTGGCTATTTTGCCTACCTTGATGGTTGATGTAGGTAAACAAACCTTTGCATTGCCATTAACCAGTGTGAACGAAATATTCCACCTAGATTTGACCAAAACCAATGTGGTTGATGGTCAAGAAACGGTTATTGTTCGCGATAAAGCTATCCCGCTTTTCTATTTGCAAGATTGGCTGATTAGAAATGGCCAACCTGGTGAACGAAGCTCGCAAGGGCATGTAGTGATTGTTCAGATCGGCCCTCAGCAAGTTGGCTTTGTGGTTGATAACCTTATTGGCCAAGAAGAAGTGGTTATTAAGGCTTTAGATCAATTATTGCAGGGCACGCCTGGCATGGCTGGTGCAACAATCACCAGTGATGGCCGCATTGCATTGATACTTGATATTCCTAGCTTACTAAAACGCTACGCTCGTAAAATGTAAGCGTTGCCTCTAAGAAGAACCGAGAATGGCAATAAAAGTATTAGTCGTTGATGATTCAAGTTTTTTCAGACGTAGAGTTAGCGAAATAATCAACGCAGACTCTACGCTTGAAGTTATTGATACCGCTAAAAATGGCCGAGAAGCTATTGATATGGTTGCTCGGCTTAAGCCCGACGTGATTACCATGGATATAGAAATGCCGGTAATGGACGGCATTACCGCTGTTCGCGAAATCATGGCTAAAAATCCAACGCCCGTTTTAATGTTTTCATCTTTAACGCATGATGGCGCTAAAGCGACCTTAGATGCGCTTGAAGCTGGTGCGCTAGACTTTATCCCTAAAAAGTTTGAAGATATCGCGCGTGATAGAGAAGAAGCGGTTAGTTTATTGCAACAGCGAGTAAAAGCTATTGCACGGCGCCGAGTGGTAGCAAGAAGAACCGCTAGCCCGCCAGCGCCGGCAACAACTCGTCCTGCAGTGGCTCAGCGAAGAACTCCTGTTTCTTCCGGAGCCAGCAATGCTAGCCCTCCGCAGGCCACAGAACGCGCAAGCGTTAGTCCAAGATTTAAACCTTCAGGTAAACGTTATAAGTTAGTTGCTATTGGCACCTCTACGGGGGGGCCTGTTGCACTGCAAACCATTCTAACCTCGATTCCTGCTGGTTTCTCAAAACCGATTTTGTTGGTGCAGCACATGCCTGCCACCTTTACCGCTGCCTTTGCTCAACGCTTAAATAGTTTGTCACGGATTAATGTAAAACAGGCTGAAGACGGCGATGAACTTAGACCTGGTTGGGCCTATTTAGCACCGGGTGGCAAACAAATGTTAGTGGAAGGGCGCGGGCAATATGGTCGCTTACGCATCATCGAAGGTAACGATAAGGTAAATTATAAACCTTGTGTGGATATTACTTTTGCCTCTTTAGCTAAAAGTCATCAAAGTAATGTATTGGCGATGATCCTAACTGGAATGGGGGCCGACGGCCGAGATGGTTGTCGTTTGTTAAAAGAAAACGGCTCAACTATTTGGGCGCAAGATGAAGCCAGTTGTGTGGTATACGGTATGCCTCAAGCGGTGGCTAGCGCTGGTCTTGCTTCTGAGCAAATGCCTCTAGAGCAATTTTCTGATGCGATCGTTGCGGAAATAGGGAATGGATAAACTTAGCATCTTAGGCGTATTTATTGCGTTCTCTGCTGTTGGGTTTGGTCATACTTTTGCGGGCGGAAACCTTTCAGATTTAGTTAACCTGCATGCATTTATTATTGTTATTGGCGGCACTGTTGGAGCCGTTATGCTACAAACCCCGGCATCTCAATTTACTCAAGCAATTAAGTCTATTCCTAAAGTCTGGCAATCAAGCGATTTGACATTGAGTCACCAATTCAAGCAAATCTTAAATTGGTCTCATATTGTTAGGAAAGATGGTTATCTTGTTTTAGAAAAACACCCACAAGCTGATGCTTTTAGTTTATGTGGTTTAGAAATGTTGGTTGATGGTGCAGAGCCAAGGCAGCTAAAACAATCGTTAGAAGATATTATCGACTTAGAACAAAACCGTTTAGAAAAACAAGCCGGAGTATTTGAAGCCATGGGCGGATATTGTCCAACTGTTGGTATTTTAGGGGCGGTGTTAGGCTTAATTCAGGCCATGGACTTTTTAACCAGCCCTGAACAGCTAGGTCAAGGCATCGCAGTCGCCTTTGTGGCCACCATTTATGGCGTTGGTTTTGCTAACTTTGTTTTTTTACCTATCGCTAATAAATTGCGAGCAGTCGCAAGCGAGCGCGCTATTTATCAAGAAATGACCTTGGCCGGTTTAGTGTCGATAGCCGAAGGGGCAAGTAGTATTGAAATCCAGCGCCGCTTGAGCGCATTTACTCAAGAGTTGACTTAAGATGCGACGCCGCTATGCGGTTCACGCTAAACCCAAGGCTAGTAGTGAGCGTTGGTTAGTATCTTACGCCGATTATATGACGTTGATGTTTGCACTGTTTGTAGTCTTGTATGCGATGGCTATTGCCAACGAAAATGAATATCCCGAATTGCAACAGCGCTTACAGCAAGCCATTGCCTTATTCGAGGAATCAGATTCAGCGATTTTACCTATTGAATCCAACAGTGCTGCTAATAATGAAGAAGGTATATTGTTCTCTGGTCAATCCATACTGGATGGTATTTCTCCGGCTAAAAAAACGCCCGTTCATTTCAGTGAGAATGATCATAATCCCGCATTAGACGAATTTTCAGAATTAGCCGAGCAATTAGTCTACGAATTTAAAGATTTTCTAAAAAGCGACGATATAGTAATAAGTTATGATGAACAGTGGCTGACTATCGAATTAGACAGTCGTTTATTTTTTGCCAGCGGTAGTGCTTATTTATTAAAACCAGCAGCGCAAGTTATCGATCAACTGGCTGAGCGGCTAAAACATATCGATAACTTTATTCGAGTGCGTGGTTATACTGATGAAACGAGTATAGATAGTGAACTGTATCCAAGCAATTGGGAGCTTTCGGCAGCAAGGGCTACACGAGTATTACGTGAGTTACAAAGCCGCGGAGTTACTCCCGCTAGAATGGCGATAGAGGCATTTGCTGAGTACGCACCAGAAGGTTTGGCTCAAGGTCACCGACAAAACAGACGTGTTGTTATCGCGTTGTCGAGTAAGGTATGGGAACCAACGGTGGTTGCTAAACAAATAGACGTTCCAGCGGGGGAAGAGCTAGAAAAGCCCTTAAAAAAACCCGATAGTGATACCATGTTAGCCGTGCCCATTGAGGGCGGTGGCGTTCGATTTACGACAAGGCAGGAAGAATAGGTGAAAGTTTGGACGGTTGCTAATCAAAAAGGCGGTGTAGGTAAAACTACCACGGTGATTTCGCTTGCCGGTTTATTAGCTCAGCAAGGTAAGCGGGTATTATTGCTTGATACCGATCCCCACGCATCGTTAACTAGCTATTTAGGTTTTGACGTAGATAGCGTGCAAGGAACCCTATACGAGCTTTACCAAAATACTCAGCTTGACGATGCAATGGTAACTCACAGTATTCAGGCCACTTCTTTTGATAATCTTGATTTAATTCCCGCCAGTATGGCCTTAGCAACCTTGGATAAAGTGCTAGGGCAGCGAGAAGGTATGGGCCTAATTCTTAAGCGTATTTTGGCTAGAGTTGAGCATCAATACGATTACGTTTTAATTGACTGCCCGCCTGTATTAGGTGTGATGATGGTGAATGCGCTAGCCGCGAGCAGCCGAGTGTTAGTGCCAGTGCAAACAGAGTTTCTAGCCATTAAAGGTTTAGAACGTATGGTGAAAACCCTCGCCATTATGCAGCGTTCTTGCCCTGAGCCTTTGCGTTACACGGTAGTGCCTACCATGTACGATAAACGAACCCGCGCTTCGCTAAGTGCATTAAAAGAGCTACAAGAAACTTACCCTAAGAATATTTGGAACTCAGTGATTCCAATTGATACCAAGTTTAGAGATGCCAGCTTGCGTCACGCGCCGCCTTCATACCATATAAAAAATTGTCGTGGAGTATTTGCCTATCAAACCTTGCTGGCGCACTTGCAGCAAATGACCGATGAGCAGGGGCTGCTATGAATAGCGACAAGATGATGGAAGAAGCATTAGGCAGTTATTTCGACTCTTTATTAACAGAGCCTAATCAAGCTCCTGAAAAAGCAGATGCTGAACCTATTGTTGAAGTAGCCAAAACACCAGAGCCGCAAGTAAAACCTTTAGCTAAATTATTCGAAGAAGCAGAGCAGCGAGTTGCTGCTGTTGCTGAAGCCAAACCGGTTTTATTGCCGATTGCAGAGATTCCCGAACAAGCTCCAGAAGTTGAAGAACAACAAGAAGCCAAAGAACAAATAGTTGTTGAAGACGAACAGCATGTTGAAACTCTGGTAGATACTGAATTTGAACCAGCGGCTGAGGCAGTTCGGCCTGAATGGCAAAATATTGAAACTGAAAATGATTTTCAGGTGCTATTCTTTGAAGTAGCTGGAGTGACTTTTGGTGTTCCGCTAACAGAGCTAGGTGGTATTCACCGCATATCCGAGGTGAGCCCCTTGTTTGGTAAGCCAAGTTGGTTTTCGGGCATAATGATTGAGCGAGAACAAAAGCTATCGGTGGTTGATACCGCAAAATGGGTGATGCCAAATCAGCCTTTTGAACCCGATTACAAATATTTAGTGATGTTGGGTGAAACTGCTTGGGGCTTAAGTTGTGAAAAGCTGTTTGGCACAGAACGTCTTACCAGAGACGATGTTAAATGGCGTTCGGAACCCGGTTCCAGACGTTGGTTAGCGGGAATGGTTAAGCAAAAAATGTGCGCTTTGGTTCACGTAGAAGAGTTACAGAAAATGCTGAGCGAAGGCGTGAATATCGAAGGGCAATAAAATAGTGAGACACGGCTAGGTTTCTTAAGTGGAAAGAGTAGGAAAATCTGCCGTTTAGTTTTATAACATATGATATATACTGAATATAAGAGTTGCGAGATCCGATTGGACTCACGAACAACAAAAAGGACACGCAGATGAGCGAGCAGCGTAATATCGCAGAAAATATTGCCGAAGATGAAGTACTACAATGGGTGACTTTTCAACTAGAAAGTGAGACCTATGGAATTAATGTAATGCAAGTGCAAGAAGTGCTGCGTTACACTGAGATTGCTCCTGTTCCTGGCGCACCAAACTATGTACTCGGTATTATCAATCTTCGTGGTAACGTGGTTACTGTTATTGATACCCGCTCGCGCTTTGGGTTGCCGTCATCAGACATTACTGAGAATTCACGTATTGTTATTATTGAAGCTGAATCTCAAGTGATTGGTATTTTGGTGGATAGCGTAGCAGAAGTGGTTTATTTACGTTCTTCAGAAATTGATATTGCGCCAAATGTAGGCACTGAAGAAAGTGCTAAATTTATTCAAGGCGTAAGTAATCGTGATGGTCAATTGTTAATCCTAGTGGATTTAAACAAGCTGCTTTCAGATGAAGAGTGGGACGAAGTAAGCTCACTATAAATGGATTGGATTAATCTTATTGCCCTAGTGGTAACAGTGCTTTGCCTTAGTGGGGCCTTCTGGCTCCTTAGTAAGGCAAAGCAGCAAGCTGAAGCAAGTGAAAACAAAATGCTCAGCTTAGAAACGGTGACTAAAAACCTTCTTAAGACTCATCGCGTTATTGAAAAGCAATTGCAAGAGCTGCATGTTGCCAACGCTTCTTTAGTAAAAGAGCTTGAGCGCCAGAGTGATCAAGTCGAACAAGCATTTTTGCGAACCTCTCAAATTCAATCGCAAGACCCAGACAGTAAGTTATATACACGCGCTGTTAAATTAGTGGAATTAGGGGCGGATCTAGAAGAAGTAATGCGCGAATGTGAGTTACCAAAAGCTGAGGCTGAATTATTGCTTAGTTTGCGTAACAAGATGAAGGGCGAAGTAAGCTAAGCTTTATTTTTAGTGGCTCAGGCCTGATTTGACAATTGCGGACTTTAGAGACACTTGTTAGCTTAGATTCTAGCCAGCTTTTTTTCAGCCAAAATCAATTTCCCATCAACTAATATTTCAAATGGAGCTAATGCGTTTATCTCCGTTTGATTGGCCTTCAACACTCCACCTTGCGGCTACCTAGTCAGCTCCTATTATTAATTGTGCTGTTTTAAACGAATTTATCCATAGCTGATTATTATATTTTCGGTGTGAGCTTTAACTTACTCGTTGGTCTTAAAATAAACTTTGAATATTTGTTACTTAGCTTGCAAAGCGCTGTAAGCATGAGGTTAATTTAGCTGGCTAAGTTAGATTTAATGGTTAGCTGTGGTAACATCCAAGCCAATTATTTTGTCAAAATGATGATCGATGCTTAAAGCTAGTGAACTGTGTTGTGTAAGGGAAGAACGGGTATTGTTTGACGGGCTGTCTTTTACCTTACTCCCTGGAGAAATACTGCAAATAGCTGGCCCAAATGGGGCAGGTAAAACTAGTTTACTGCGGCTTATCGCAGGGCTTTCTCGCCCTGAAAGTGGTGAAATTATCTGGCAAGATCATTCTATTACTCAAGATGCCGACAGCTATCATCGAGATTGCCTTTATTTAGGTCATCATGCAGGGGTGAAAGCAGAGTTGAGCGCCTTAGAAAACCTCAGATTTTATTTGGGCTTAGCTGGGCAAAGTTTGGCGCAAGAGCAACTCTATGCTTTGTTAACTCGAGTAGGGCTAGCGGGCTTAGAAGAAGAGCCTGTTGCTCACCTTTCTGCTGGTCAACAAAGGCGCGTAGCGTTAGCGCGTTTATGGTTGGTAAAACGTAAGCTTTGGATCTTAGATGAACCCTTTACTGCAATTGATAAACAGGGTGTAGCGTATCTTGAGCAAGTGATATTCGAACATGCTAAATCCGGTGGGATGGTGTTGCTTACCACGCACCAAGAACTAAATATTGCTCCTGAGCATTATCGAGTACTAGAGATTAAACCCGCCTTTGAAGAGGTGGTATAATGCAGGTTTTCATCACAGTCATTAAGCGCGAATTATTGGCTGCTTTTCGCCAAAAATCAGATGTACTAAACCCATTGTGGTTTATTCTAATTGTTATTACTTTGTTTCCTATCGCTGTAGGCCCCGAGCCTTTGTTATTGGCAAGAATAGCGCCCGGAATCTTATGGGTTGCTGCTTTGTTATCTTCGCTATTATCGTTAGAACGCTTGTTTCGCGATGATTATGCTGATGGCTCTTTAGAGCAGATGATTATTGGTGGCTCGCCGTTGGCCTTGATTGCTTTAGCGAAAATTGTCGCCCATTGGTTGATCACCGGCTTACCTATTTTACTGTTGTCGCCTTTGTTAGCAGTATTGCTGTCTCTAGAGTGGCAAAGCTTTCAAGCGACGTTCTATACCTTGGTGTTAGGTACGCCAGTCTTAAGTTTGATTGGCTCGGTTGGAGTAGCGTTAACGGTGGGTTTACGCAAAGGCGGAGTGTTGCTTAGCTTACTTATCTTGCCGCTTTACATACCGGTGCTTATTTTTGCGACATCTGCGATTGAAGCAGCGTCTTTAAGCTTGCCCTATGCAGGGCATTTAGCGATTATGGGGGCAATTAGTTTACTGGCTTTAACACTGGCTCCTTTTGCTACCGCTGCTGCGCTAAAAGTTAGTATTAACTAAATATATTTAATTAAGTGAGAGAGTAAATACCATTATGTGGAAATGGTTACATCCTTACGCAAAACCAGAAGCCAGTTACCAATTAGCCGGTAAATTTGTGCCTTGGTTTAGTGTGTTTGCTATTGTTTGTTTCGCTGTTGGATTGGTGTGGGGATTAGCCTTCGCTCCAGCAGATTATCAACAAGGCGATAGCTTTCGTATCATCTATATTCACGTACCTTCAGCCATTTTGTCGATGGGTGCATATTCTTCTATGGCCGTGGCTGCTTTTATTGGATTAGTTTGGCAGATTAAGCAAGCCGATATGTACGTAGCCGCTGTTGCGCCAGTAGGGGCGGTATTCACATTTATTGCTTTGTTCACCGGTGCCGCTTGGGGTAAGCCCATGTGGGGTGCTTGGTGGGTATGGGATGCACGTTTAACCTCTGAGTTAATTTTGCTGTTTTTGTATTTGGGTGTCATTGCGTTATATAACGCGTTCTCAGACAAAACCATGGCCGGCAGAGCGGCAGGCATTTTAAGCTTAGTGGGCGTTATTAACCTGCCGATCATTCACTATTCAGTAGAGTGGTGGAATACCCTGCATCAGGGTGCAACCATTACTAAATTTGATAAACCTTCAATAGATTCGGATATGTTATGGCCTTTGTTGCTGAACATTGCTGCCTTTACATTTTTCTTGGGCGCAGTGAGTTTAGTGAGGTTTAGAACAGAACTATTACGCCGTGAGCAACGTAGACCGTGGGTACAACAACTTATTAATCGCCACTCTCAGGCTAGAGGTTGAACGCCATGCAATTTGAATCAGTCAGTGATTTTTTAGCCATGGGCGGCTATGCATTTTATGTATGGCTAGCGTTTGGTGTTAGTGCTGCAGCCATGATTGCCATTGTGGTAGACAGCATAGTTAAACGTAATGCAATTTTTAAATCGGTGGCACGCCAATCGGCTCGCCAACAACGCGTACAAGCAGCAAAAGAGGTAACTGAACGCTTATGAACCCAAGACGTAAAAAACGCTTAACCATTGTGTTGGCCATTGTACTTGGATTGGGGGCGTCAATCGGCTTACTGCTATTTGCTTTGCAGCAGAACATTGATTTGTTTTACACACCTACGGAGCTTGTGAAAGGCAAAGGCAAGCAAGAAGTGAAACCTGAGGTCGGCCAACGGCTACGTATCGGTGGCTTGGTGTTGCCTGGCACGGTGGAACGCTCACAAACGAGTTTACAAGTTAGCTTTAAGCTTAGTGACGCTGGCGGAGGAATAGTTACGGTGCTTTATGAAGGCATTCTTCCAGATTTATTCCGCGAAGGGCAAGGCATTGTGGCACAAGGTGAGTTAGTAGACGCAAACACCGTGTCGGCATTTGAAGTACTAGCAAAACATGACGAAGAATATATGCCACAGGAAGTGGCAGAAGCGTTAGAAGGAATGGAACACTTTAAACCTGAATATACAGAGGCCCAACTTCAGGGCTCTGGACACTAGAGACGGAACTATGATCCCGGAACTTGGACATTACGCCTTAATTTTGGCGGTTACTCTGGCTATTTTACAAAGCGTTTACCCCTTATGGGGCGCCAGTAAAAATAGCGTGGCCTTAATGAAGTTAGCGCGACCACTGGCCTTGGGGCAGTTCGCCTTTGTTGGCTTGTCATTTGTGGTATTAAGTTACTCATTTGCCATTAATGATTTCTCCGTCGCTTATGTGGCTAATAACTCAAACAGTCAGCTGCCCGTGTATTACCGACTATCTGCAGTTTGGGGGGCACACGAAGGCTCACTATTGTTGTGGGCACTGATTTTAGCTGGTTGGGGCGCTGCTGTGGCTATGTTTAGCCGTGGTTTACCTTTAGATGCAGTGGCGCGCGTTGTTGCAGTTATGGGCATGATTTGTGTTGGTTTCTATTTATTTATTCTGCTTACTTCAAATCCATTCGATAGAACATTGCCGTTCTTCCCGGTCGATGGACAAGACTTAAACCCCTTATTACAAGACGTTGGTTTAATATTCCATCCACCGCTGCTGTACATGGGTTATGTAGGTTTCTCTGTAGCTTTTGCTTTTGCCATTGCTGCACTGCTTGCCGGGCGTTTAGATTCTACTTGGGCACGCTGGTCTCGCCCTTGGACAATGGCCGCATGGATATTCTTAACTGTAGGCATCGCGTTAGGTAGTTGGTGGGCATACTACGAACTCGGTTGGGGTGGTTGGTGGTTCTGGGATCCAGTAGAAAATGCATCGTTTATGCCTTGGTTAGTGGGCACAGCTTTGTTGCATTCTTTAGCGGTAACCGAAAAGCGAGGAGTGTTTAAATCGTGGACGGTATTGCTGGCGATTTCAGCTTTCTCGCTCAGCTTATTAGGTACCTTTTTAGTCCGCTCAGGAGTATTAGTATCAGTACATGCATTTGCTAGTGACCCTGCTCGAGGCTTGTTTATTCTAGGCTTCTTGCTAGTAGTGATTGGTGGTTCTTTACTGCTGTTTGCTATTCGCGGCTCTCAAGTTAAAAGCCGTGGTAGTTATAGCTTGTTTTCACGAGAGACCTTTTTGCTGATTAACAATATCTTGCTGATCGCGGCGTTAGTGGTGGTGTTGCTAGGCACCTTGTTGCCGCTAGTGCATAAAGAGATAGGCTTGGGCAGTATTTCTATTGGTGAAGCGTTCTTTAACAGAATGTTTAGCTGGATGATTGTGCCATTTGCTTTGGCTTTAGGCATTGGCCCGTTGCTGCGATGGAAACGTCAAGATATACGACCACTTAAAAAGTCTTTAAGCCTTATCGCTGTGTTTAGTTTAGCGGTTCCGGCATTGTTGCTGGTAATGCTTGCGCCAAAATTTTATGCCTTAGCCTATATGGCCTTAGTGTTATCTTTTTGGGTGATTGCTTGTACCGCCCTAGAAGTGTATTTACGGGCAACGCATCGCCACAGCTTTATGAAAGGCGTTAAAGTACTTAGTCGCTCTCATTGGGCAATGGTATTAGGCCATTTGGGTTTGGCAGTAACGGTCATTGGTGTTTCCATGACTAGCCATTACAGTATTGAACGCGATTTGCGTATGGAGGCGGGTGAATCGGTTACCTTCGCTGCTTATCGTTTCCACTTTAAAGAAGTTAACCCTTTAGTTGGCCCCAACTATGAAGGTCACGTGGGGGTGATTGACGTATACAAAGGCGAACAACTTGCTACCACTTTACGCGCAGAAAAACGTTTCTATCGTGTGCAGCGTAATATGATGACAGAAGCGGCCATTGACGCCGGCTTGTGGCGAGACCTATATGCTGCAATGGGTGAGCAATTGCCCGGAGGTGCGTGGGCTGTACGCTTGTACTATAAGCCATTTATTCGTTGGATTTGGTTAGGCTCTATCATTATGGCTATTGGCGGTATTTTTGCTATGGCCGATAAGCGGTACCGCTTTAAAGTGAAACAAGAGCAGTTGAGTGACAAAACTCCTACTCAAGCTAAAGCATTAGCGGAGGAGTCGTAAGTGAACAAACGCGCGATGTATTTCCTTTTGCCACTGATCGCATTTTTGTTTATGGCGGTGTTTTTATATCGCGGTTTATATAGCGATGCCACAGAGCTTGAGTCGGTACTTATTGGTAAGCCAGTGCCTCAATTCACTTTGCAGGATATTTATCAGCAAGACAAACAACATGACGCTGCTATTTTTAAAGGGCAGCCCCTGTTGTTGAATGTGTGGGCAACGTGGTGCCCAACCTGTCGAGCTGAGCATACCTTCTTGAATTCGTTAGCGGCACAAGGCGTAAAAATTGTCGGCCTTAATTACAAAGACGACCGAAGCAAAGCAATTAAGTGGTTAGAGCAATTAGGCAATCCTTATCAAGTGAACTTGTACGATGGTAAGGGCTTACTCGCTCTCGACTTAGGGGTATACGGTGCACCTGAGACTTACTTTATTGATAGCCAAGGTGTTATTCGTTATCGCCATGTGGGCGACGTAAACGCTCGTAATTGGCAAGAAACCCTCGGTCCTATTTTTAGTGGCTTGGAGTAACGATGAATAAACATCTACGAAGTATTCTGGTCGCCTTATGTTTTTGTGTGCCAATAGTGGCCAATGCTGCGATTGAGGCACATGAGTTTGATTCTCCAGAGCAAGAAGAGCTTTTTAGGGAGTTAACCCGTGAACTACGTTGCCCTAAGTGCCAGAACAATAATATCTCTGATTCAAATGCTGGTTTAGCCCAAGACTTACGGGAAAAGACCTATCAAATGGTGAAGTCGGGTAGTGATAAACAGCAAGTTCTAGATTATATGGTGGCGCGTTATGGCAATTTTGTTCGTTACGACCCACCACTAACACCTGCAGTACTAACGCTTTGGTTAGCTCCTATTGGCATTATTTTTATTGGCGGCTTTACGGTTTGGCGCTTAGCTAGGCGTAAAAAAAGCGCTCAGCCAGAGTTAAATTCACAAGAACAACAACGCCTAGCAGAGTTGCTTAAACAAACGGAGCAAAAGAAATAATGACAGTATTCTGGTTAGCTGCCACCGTTCTTACTATTGTAGCGTTAGCAATAATAGTGTTGCCGCTTTGGAAGCAAAGACAATCGAAGTCGGTCACCCAAACTGAGTTAAATAAAACCCTCTATAAAGACCGCTTAGTTGAAATTGAGCAAGAAAACCAACAAGGTTTAGCCGAAGACAGTGACGTGCTAGTGAGTGAACTACAGCACAATTTGTTAGACGATATTCCCGAGGAAACAACCAAGGAGCAATCTCATGTATCAGCTTGGGTAGCGATTCCTGGTGTGGTGTTTATTATCGCTTTATCTATTGGTATGTATGCAAGCCTAGGCGGTTCAAAACAAGTTCAAGATTGGCAAGACATTGTTCAACAAATGCCCGAGCTAAGTAATAAAGTGTTACTTGGTGAGGGAGGAGAAGTAACCGAGCAAGATTTGTCGAATTTTGCACTGGGCTTGCGAACTAAATTGCATAACGATCCTTCAGATACTCGAGGTTGGTTTTTGTTAGCAAAAGTTGGCCAAGCGCTTAATCGTTTAGATATTATGATGGATGCAGCAGAACAAGCTTATATGCGTGACTCTAACAGCGCCAATATTGTGGCGGTGTATGTTCAGTCTTTGTTCTACAGCGGCGAGCCAAATCAAGCGGCAAGAGCAGAGCGAATTTTGGTGCTAGCCTTACAAAAAGATTCGAGCCAGTTAGAGTTATGGTCGTTATATGCATTTATGGCTTTAGAGCAACAACAGTTTCAGTTAGCGATAGATCGCTGGCAAACAATGCAAGGTTTGGTTGATGTAGACTCTGAACGCTACCAAATGCTTGGACAAAGCATCGAGTTTGCTGAGGGACAAATTGCCGCTCAGCAGCAATCTCAGTCAGCTGAAGTTGTAAGTGTTGACCCAGTAGTTCCAAGTGGACCTAGTTACAGTATTACCGTTGATGTTAAAGATGGTTTAGCGGTTCCAGACTCTAGCTTTTTGTTTGTATTTGCTAAATCGGTAAATGGCCCGCCCATGCCTTTAGCGGCTAAGAAGGTTGCTCACCCTCGCTTCCCTGTTACGGTGAACTTATCCGACAGTGATAGCATGATGGAAGGGTTGAAGTTGTCGCAGCAAGGGGACTTCTACATTACCGCGCGTTTATCTTATGACAATAATGTACAAACTACCGATGGTGATTGGGAAGGAAAATCTTCTGCTATATCTCAAGGTGGTGATAGCCCAATACAGTTAGTCATTGATACCCAGCTATAACTTTGTATTAATACTGTAAGCAATAATAGTTTTTACTATTCACATTAGGCTATCGGTGCCATAATAAACTTAGGTTGCTTAGCAACCTTTTTTTATTTGTGTCGCAACTAGCTATCACTGTTTAGTTTTGCGAGTAGTACAAGACCAAGGAAGGGGCACTGGGTGCGTAGTGTTGTTATAGCTTTTGCGATGTTTAGCGCTATTTTTTCAACTGCATTCTCAACATCAGCAAATGAAGTTGAAGAGCTTCCTGAACCTTATCAAGATTTTTCCGACCCCTTTGAAAGCTTCAATCGAAGCATGTGGAACTTCAATTATAACTATTTAGACAAACCGCTTTACCGACCCGTAACTCACGTTTACGCAGAGTATATTCCTTTTGGATTACGCGAAGCGATGAATAACGTTATTCGAAACCTGGAAGAACCCGCTAGTTTTGCCAACCATTTATTGCAAGGCAAAGTTGAACGCGCCTCTAATAATCTAGTTCGCTTTTTGTTTAATTCTAGCTTTGGTATTTTTGGTGTTTTTGACTTGATGGGCCGCTCAGGTGTAAAGCGTGACATCGAAGAATTTGGCGATGTGATGGGCTTTTATGGAGTGCCTGAAGGCCCCTACGTGATGTTGCCAGTACTCGGTCCCACCACTGTACGTAAAGAAGTGGGTGATTGGGTTGATGCATTTGCTTCACCGCTGACTAACTTAACTTTTGCAGAACAAGTGATTAAATGGGGCTTAGATGGTCTCTATAAACGTGCATCGGTCATTGAACAAGAACCTTTGCTAGACAACTCCCTCGACAGCTATACTTTCGTAAAAGATGCCTACCTGCAATATCGTTTATATCGTTTTTATAACGGTAAACCGCCTACCAGTTCTAAAGAAGACATAGATTCAGCTTTAGAAGATTATTTGGATGAGATCGAAGAATATTAACTAAGCTATGGTATCAACCAGTTGCTTAGTTACAGAGAAAGCGATCTATGCTGGGTGTTAGTGTTTACTTTTATTTGATGGCTCATGGTTTCTCTCGATAAGTTATAAATTTTGAACTCGCTAACTAGCGTTATTTACAATTTACTTATATAGTCAACTGATTAGACCATTGGTCTCTTACTAACTTATTAATTAATAAAGGGAAGTTTACGGGGAATGCAACAGCGGGACGATAATCCACTGTATGGGATTTCTATTTTGGTTGTTGAGGATGAAGTTGTTTTTCGTCAGCAGCTGCTTGCCTTTTTAACCCAACAGGGTGCAATGGTTGGGGTTGTTGAAGATGGTCTACAAGCTTTAGACGCAATTGCTCAGCAGCACTACGATATTATCTTGATGGATCTCATGATGCCCCGTATGAATGGGGTTGAGTTACTGCAGCGCTTAGATAATTACAACGGTAGCGTTGTGGTTATTTCTGGAAAAAGCTCCATGGCCGATTTGCGAAAGGTACTGCAATTGGGAGCCTGTGATTTTCTAGTTAAACCCTTAACTGACTTTAACGAACTTACTCATACCATTCTCTCTAATCTCTCAATGGCTGATGACCATAGCTTGCAAATGGAGTTTGCTGAGTTTGATGAACATAAAGTTCACTTCAAAACCAACGATGCTCAAGCGAGTTTAGTGTTAAGAGAGATTTTGCCGGAAGCAACTCAGGAAGTGATTGGTTTTTTCTGCCATTACCGCTTAAAAGGCCAAACCTTATTCCCAATTATTAAACAAATTGATGAAAACCACGTAGGCTTTTTGGTGGTAGATATTTGTTTATTGGGCGATGAGGGCGTAGTCGCTGCCGTGATCATTAATGGCTTTTTCCAAGACATGTGGAATCGCTTTTTAGTCAACGACCCCACAGCGTTACAACCCAGTGAAGCCTTAAGTAACTTAAATCGAATCATTAAAGCGGCAGATTTACGCGCTCCTGTGGCCTGTTTGTACGGTATTATTGAACATGACCAAGTATTGTTTGCCAACGCTGGTCTGTTAGACGCACCAGCGCCGTTTAATACCGCCCACCCCGGTTTAGCCTTGGGCTTAAATGCCGAAGCTCACTATCTCGAGTCGATTAGTAAGCTTTCTGATATCGGCTTTAGCTTACGTTTCAAAAACCTCGCTGATGATCGAATAAACCTGAAGTTATTTCCGGTAAGCTGAATTCATTTATCTGAGATTTTTAGAGGTTGCTTTGAAACGTAAAGGAATAGTTTTAGCTGGGGGTTCTGGGACTCGCTTGTACCCCATAACCCAAGTGATTAGTAAACAACTAATGCCTATCTATGATAAGCCGATGATCTATTATCCAATAGCCACATTGATGCTAGCGGGGATCACCGAAATCTTAATCATTTCTACGCCTGACGATCTTCCCCGTTTCCAAAAGCTTTTAGGTAATGGCTCCCAGTGGGGAGTAACATTTGAATATGCAGTGCAAAATTCCCCAGATGGTATTGCTCAAGCATTGTTAATCGCAGAAACCTTTCTGGATGGCAATCCTACATGCTTAGTTTTAGGTGACAATCTGTTTTATGGACAGGGTTTATCTCTAGCTTTAAGCTCTGCTGCTAAACAAAGAGAAGGGTCGTGCGTTTTTGGTTACCATGTAACAGATGCAGAAAGATATGGTGTGGTTGAGTTTGATAAAAATGGAAAAGTGTTGTCTATCGAGGAAAAGCCAGAAGTGCCCAAATCAAGTTTTGCGGTTACTGGTTGCTATTTTTTTGATAATCAAGCGGTTAACTTAGCTAAACAGCTTAAACCTTCCAAGCGCGGTGAACTAGAAATTACAGATCTAATAAACTTATATTTGGAACAAGGGTTATTAAAAGTTCAGTTACTCGGTCGCGGTAGCGCATGGTTAGACACGGGTACTCATGACTCTTTGCTTGAAGCTGGACAGTTTATTGCCGTTTTGGAGAAACGACAAGGTTTGAAAGTTTGCTGTCCAGAAGAAATAGCGTATCGACTTGGATTAATTAGCGCTCAACAACTAAAAGCATTAGCTGAGCCAATGCTCAATAACTCCTATGGTAAATACCTAAATGCACTTGTACCTTAAGCCCTGATAGTGAGTCTTTATATGAATAAACGAATGTTGGTAACCGGAGGAGCGGGCTTTATTGGCGCTAACTTTGTGCACTATTGGTTACAACATCACCCTAAAGATCAACTTGTTGTTTTAGATTCTCTGACTTATGCAGGGAATAAAGCGAGTCTTGCTAAGGTTGAAAGTCACGCAAATTTTAAATTTGTGCTTGGAGATATTTGTAATACTGATTTAGTGGCGAGTTTGTTAGATGAAGAAAAACTTAATACCATTGTTCATTTTGCTGCAGAGTCTCATGTCGACCGCTCGATTACCGGACCTGATGCTTTTATCGAAACTAACATTATAGGAACCTACAGTTTATTAAAAGCAGCAAAAAGGGTTTGGATTGATAACCCTAATATCTTGGGTATGCCGTCGTTAGTGCATCGGTTTCACCACGTTAGTACAGATGAGGTATACGGAACACTTGGTCCCAACGACTCCGCTTTTTCGGAAAACAGCCAATATGCACCTAACTCGCCCTATTCAGCAAGCAAGGCTGCAAGCGATCATCTAGTTCGCGCTTATCACCATACTTACGGTTTGAAAGTAACTACTTCTAATTGTTCAAATAATTACGGTCCTTATCATTTTCCTGAGAAACTTATCCCATTAGTGATTACTAATATACTAGGCGACAAAACTTTGCCTGTTTATGGTGATGGGATGCAAGTTCGAGATTGGCTTTTTGTGGAAGATCATGCTCGAGGTATCGAGCTGGTTCTAAATAAAGGGCGAATAGGAGAAAACTACAATATCGGTGGTAATAATGAGTGGGCAAATATTGATATTGTAAAGTTGGTTTGCCAATTATTGAACCGTCGTTTCAAAAAATCATCTGAATTGGCTAGTCAGTATCCACTGGCTAAAGCCGCTATTGCAGGTAAAGCGGAATCGTTAATTAGTTTTGTTGATGATAGACCGGGGCATGATCGCAGATATGCAATTGATGCTAGAAAAACTCAACAAGAATTAGGCTACGTTCCATCGGTGTCTTTTGAACAAGGCATTGAACTTACTATTGATTGGTATTTAAGCGCTCAAAATTGGTTGAAAGCACTTTAGTGAAAACAGAGTTTTAAAGGTTCTGTTGTTCAACCATCCATCTCTATTTTTTATACGACACAAAACCTAGGTATTCCTTACATCACGTTCCTGAATGCAGAAGTTCATATAGCCTTAGAATCACAAGTTATTAAAAGTAGCATAATGTTATAGAGCGGTTACTAGTAGTGGCTAGCTTTATCAGTTAGTCTGAGCTTGTTTTATATTCGATTACGATATAACGAACTAAGAGCTGAAGACTAAATGGAAAATTATAATTTAACTCATCTAAAAGCATTAGAAGCCGAGAGTATCCATATCATTCGCGAAGTAGCGGCTGAATTTGACAACCCGGTAATGCTCTATTCTGTGGGTAAAGACTCCGCGGTAATGCTTCATTTAGCGCGCAAGGCTTTTTACCCAGGAAAAATACCTTTCCCATTGCTGCATGTGGATACCGACTGGAAATTTAAAGAAATGATCCAGTTTCGCGACCACATGGCAAAAAAATATGATTTTGAATTGTTAGTGCATAAAAACCCTGAGGGTATGGAAATGGGCATTGGTCCATTTACGCATGGTAGTGCTGTGCATACCGATGTAATGAAAACTCAAGGTTTGAAGCAAGCCCTCAATAAATACCAGTTTGATGCAGCCTTTGGTGGCGCACGCCGCGATGAAGAGAAATCTCGCGCTAAAGAACGTGTTTATTCATTCCGTGATAAAAACCATCGCTGGGATCCAAAGTCACAACGACCAGAGCTATGGAACACCTATAACTCAAAGGTGAACAAGGGCGAGAGTATTCGCGTATTCCCGCTATCTAACTGGACTGAGCTGGATATCTGGCAATACATCTTTTTAGAAAACATCGATATTGTGCCTCTTTACCTTTCTCAAAAACGTCCCGTTGTAGAGCGTGATGGTACCTTGATTATGGTTGATGATGACCGTATGCCAGTAGAAGAGGGTGAAATACAGCACAAAATGGTGCGTTTCCGTACTTTAGGCTGTTACCCATTAACCGGCGCGGTTGAGTCTGAAGCCACCACTTTGCAAGAAGTTATTCAAGAAATGCTGCTGACCAAAACCTCTGAGCGACAAGGCCGTGTGATTGATCACGATAGTGCCGGCTCAATGGAGAAGAAAAAGATGGAAGGTTACTTTTAACGTAATTGTCTAGTTAACTGTACCAAGTAGCATTTTTGCCAAGCAAATGTTTGGCGTATTTAGAACAGAATTTATGAGCCTAGTAAATAACTAGGAAAGTGAGGGAAACATGTCTCATCAATCAGCACTGATTGCTTCAGATATTGAAGAGTATTTACAGCAGCACGAACAAAAGCAACTACTGCGTTTATTAACTTGCGGTAGCGTAGACGACGGTAAAAGCACCTTAATTGGTCGCTTGTTGCATGATTCAAAGATGATCTTTGAAGACCAACTCGCCACCATTAAAAATGACTCTAAGCGGTTTAATACCACTGATGGTGAGTTTGATTTAGCGCTGTTGGTTGATGGCTTGCAATCTGAGCGAGAGCAGGGCATTACTATCGACGTTGCTTATCGCTATTTCTCGACCGATAAACGCAAGTTTATTATTGCCGACACCCCAGGGCACGAGCAATACACTCGAAACATGGCTACAGGTGCCTCTAACTGTGACTTAGCGATTGTGATGATTGACGCTCGTTACGGTGTGCAGGTTCAAACTCGTCGTCATAGCTTTATTGTTTCAACTCTTGGCATTAAGCAAGTCATTGTAGCTATTAACAAAATGGACTTGGTTGAGTTTTCTGAAGCGCGTTTTGAAGAAATTAAAGCCGAGTATCAAAAGTTTGCTGAGAACCTAAACATAGAACACATTAAGTTCGTGCCTATCTCTGCGCTTAATGGCGATAACGTTGTTGAACGTAGTGAGCAAAGTGCTTGGTATCATGGCGAAACTTTAATGGGCATGTTGGAGTCGGCGCCTATTAGCGCGGGCCAAAACTTCGATGATTTCCGTTTCCCTGTGCAATATGTCAATCGCCCTAATTTAGATTTCCGTGGCTTTTGCGGCACCATTAGTTCTGGTGTGGTTCGTAAGGGTGATGAAGTCACTTCTTTGCCATCAGGTAAAACCTCGAAAATTAAAAGCATTGTTACTTTTGACGGTGAGTTAGAAGAAGCATATGCGCCAATGGCGGTAACGCTTACCCTAGAAGATGAAATTGATGCTAGCCGCGGTAACATGCTGGTGCATAGCAATAATAAACCTTGGGTAGCGAGCAGTGCAGAAGCTACCATAGTGTGGATGGCTGAAGAGCCGCTTATCGCTAACAAACAGTATGATTTTAAACTGGCATCTAAAACAACGTCTGGCTCTGTGGCTAAAATTGAACACCAAATTGACGTAAACACCTTAGATGAACAGGAAGCTGTGCGTTTAGGTTTGAATGAGATTGGTGTATGTCAAATCCAATTCAGCCAACAGGTCGCTTTTGACGCTTACGATGTGGCTAAAGGGACGGGTTCTTTCATTATTATCGACCGTATTTCTAATGTAACTGTGGGTGCGGGTGTAATAAAAGCCAAAGGTAACTTAGAAGAAGCAAGCCAACAGCATGAGTTCTCTGCTTTTGAACTAGAACTTAACGCCTTGGTTCGCAAACACTTCCCACATTGGGATGCTAAAGACTTAAGCGATTTACTTAAGTAATGAGCATTCAGGCAATAATGGTGGCGGTGATTTTCGTTGGCACCATTGCGTCTTTAATACGCTATCAGCAGTACCCCGCTAAAATATTTGGTGGGGTAATGCTATTGCTGTTTGTACTGGACTTAGTCAGTACCGAGCAGCTCCTTGATAGCGTATCTAACCAAGGCTTAATGACCTTGGTACTATTGATGCTGTGTTCTATTGCCTTGGAAAAAACCCGCTTGCTGAGGGTATTGGCCGCATCCATTATTAAGCCTTCACTACGTGTTACTTGGATAAGGCTGTTCTCAACCACAGTGTTGTCATCAGCAGCGCTTAATAATACTGCCGTTGTAGCAACGCTATTAGCCCCTATTCGTAACAACCCTTATCACAGCGCCAGTCGCTTATTGTTACCTTTGTCTTACGCGGCTATCCTGGGTGGCACACTAACGCTAATTGGTACTTCGACGAATCTCATCGTAAATAGTCTGTTAATAGAGAGTACTGGTGAAAGCTTAGGCTTTTTTGATTTTACCTTAATTGGCTTAGTAGCAGTGGTTTTTTGCGGCATCACCTTAGCCTTTTTTTCGCGTTATTTGCCTGACCATAAACGCGAAGAAAATAATTACCATCGTTATTTTATTGACGCAAAAATTCAAGCCGATTCAACACTGATTGGTAAAAGTGTTGAAGAAAACGGCCTACGCCACTTAGAGTCATTATTCTTAGTCGAAATCGTTCGCGATGGAAAACTCATCAGCCCTGTTGCTCCTAGCGAAGTGATGCAACAAAGCGATCGTTTAATCTTTAGTGGCGATGTCACTAAGGTTATGCAGTTAAATCAATTCTCAGGCTTACAAACTTTTGCTGATTCAAACGGCTTACTAGGGTCGAATCTAACTGAAGTGGTTATTCGACCGGAAAGCATGTTAGTAGGCAAAAGTTTAAAGGGTGCAGGGTTTCGAGCTCGGTTTGATGCTGCTGTAGTGGCGATTAAACGCGATGGAGAGCGGGTATCCGGCAAGCTTGGTGAAGCTACGCTTCAAGCGGGTGATTTTTTAGTATTGGCGGTGGGTGGCGATTTTAAATCGAGAACCAATTTAGCGAAGAACTTTATTGTAGTGAGTGGTGTTGAACCTGATACTCGCTTAAATGGGCTTTCTGAAATTATTGCCATTGGTGGTTTTATACTTGCTGTTGGCAGTGCTGCTCTTGGTTTAATTAGTTTGTTTAAAGCTATGGTGCTGTTGCTCGGTGGTTTGATTTTCTTCAGGTGTTTAACGCCTAGCGAATTAGTGAGGCGTTTCCCTAAAGAAATTTGGTTGATAGTCGCCTCAGCCTTGGCGTTATCACAAGCGATGCATAACGCAGGTTTGGTTCAGCTTTTAGAAAGCGCTTTTAATGGTGGTATAGACGGCCAGTGGATCTTTATTAGCTTGTTTATGTTATATCTGCTTACGTGGATATTCACCGAACTGGTGACTAACAACGCAGCGGCTGCTTTGATGTTTCCTGTAGCTTATGGTTTAGCTAATGCCTTAGGCGCTAACCCCATGACCTTTGTAATGACAGTCGCGTTTGCGGCTAGTGCCAGCTTCGTGAGTCCTTACGGCTATCAAACAAATTTGATGGTTTACAACGCAGGGCGCTATAGCCTGCGAGACTTTGTAAAATTAGGTTTTCCTGTAGCTGTTGTATATGGCGCAGTAGTATTAACATTGGTTCCAATGGTCTTTCCATTATAGGCCGTTAGTTATATAGAATTGAGTAGGGTGAACATGGACATCAAAAGTGAAAATGTAGTTTGGCATAACCATAGCGTTAATCGTGAGCTGCGTGTAATGAAAAAAGGCCATAAACCTTGTGTGCTTTGGTTTACTGGCTTAAGTGGCTCTGGCAAATCAACCATTGCTAATGCCGTAGATTATTTGTTGTATCAACGTGGTGTTCATACCTACGTGCTTGATGGTGACAACGTTCGACATGGTCTAAATGGAGACTTAGGTTTCTCTGATACGGACAGGGTTGAAAATATTCGCCGAATTGGTGAAGTGGCTAAGCTCTTTGTTGATGCAGGCCTAGTTGTTTCTACTGCCTTTATTTCCCCTTTTAAGGCTGATCGTAGCTTAGTTCGAAATCAGCTCGATGCCGGTGAGTTCTTCGAAGTATTTATTGATACGCCTTTAGAAGTGTGCGAGCAAAGAGATCCAAAAGGTCTGTACAAAAAAGCGCGCAGTGGCGAAATTAAAAACTTCACCGGTATAAGTTCTACCTACGAAGCACCAGAGCAGGCGGATGTGCATGTAAACACAGATGGCAAGTCTATAGAACAGTGCGCCGAGTATGTTGTTGCCGCATTAGTAAGCGCTGGCATTATTAAAGCCTAAGCTACGGGCTGATTGTAAGGAGCTTCTGTTGAGACATATCGATATATTTAATGGTGATGCGGACGGGATTATCTCTCTGATTCAACTGCGCTTGAATCAGCCTAAAGACAGTATTTTGGTCACTGGAGTTAAACGAGATAATCAGTTGATGAATGACTTCGAGTTTAAAACAGCTGATCAAGTGACCGTATTAGATATATCCATGGAGAAAAATCAAGCTGGCCTAAAGCAAGCTTTAGACCTTGGCGCGCAGGTTGAATATTTCGATCATCACCGTTCTGGAGATATTCCACAGCACGGTAATCTTTTTGCTCAAATAGATACCAGCGCCGACATGTGTACTGCATTGCTGGTGGATGCAAAGCTAAAAGGTAAGTATCGCCATTGGGCTATTGCGGCAGCTTACGGCGATAATTTGATTGCTAAAGCTAATGAGCTTGCCGAGGCAGAGGGCTTAAATAAAGAGCAGCGCAATCAACTAAAAGAACTTGGCGTATTGGTTAACTATAATGGCTATGGTTCAAGTATTGAAGATCTTCACTTTGCGCCGGCGGAGCTGTTTAATCAATTACGTTCATACCACTCTCCATTTGACGTAATAACTGATCCAAACTCGCCTTTTCGTCAGCTTAAAAAAGCCTATGAACAAGACATGTCTTTAGCTAAGCGTGTCTCTCCTCATTATCAGTCTTCTAGTTTAAAAGTAGTTATTTTACCGAATTCAAGCTGGGCTAGAAGGGTAAGCGGTGTTTTGGGCAATGAACTAGCAAACTCTGACCCATCTAGAGCTCATTTAATATTAACAAAACGCAATAGTGACACTTCAGTGGTTAGCCTGCGGTCTCCAATTACTAAAAAGTATGGCGCTGGTGACATTTGCGCAAAGTACGATACGGGTGGGGGACGCGAATCGTCAGCGGGTATAAATGTCTTCCCATTAGCGTCACTCAATTCACTTGTGTCTGATATAGAGGGTTTCTACTGCGTTAAATAGTTGGATCAAAAGACTAATATTTAACCTGTTGATGCTCTTTATACTTGCTTTGTATCAAATTTAAATCAATTAAACGTACCGCTTCGTAAAACTATACCGTTATGTAATTTATTGTTTTAACAATGAATAATAGTTGAATTATTAGGCTTGATTGAGATTCCATCTAAAGTAACAGCTGCCTTCTTCGGTTTAACGTAATTTTTGCTGTGTTATACTCTCGCCCGGTTATTAGCTGAGTGTAGGGATAAGCTCGTGTTTACGTCGAAACGTATAAAAATTCTATTTTCAATCTTCGCTTTTCTATCTATTAGCACTAGCGCTCAAGCTAATACATATGCTGGAGCCATTTTCTCGTATACCTCCGCAGAATACACCGCTGAAGGCTCTTCTAGTCAAGAAGGCAAGCCGTGGGTCTTGCAAGCTCAAGTCGGCCATTACTTCAACGATTACTTAGCTGTAGAAGGTCGTTACGGTGTATCTACAGGGCGTTCAGGTGGTATATCAATCGACGGGCTGGCCTCACTATTGGTTAAGGGAAACATTCCGTTAACAGAGCAAATAGCTATGTACGGCTTACTGGGCGGCTCAAGCGCTAAACTTGATCAACAGAATGTCGGCTCTAGTACAGAATCTGGGATGAGTTTTGGTTTAGGTGGTCATTATGCCTTGAGTAAAAGTAGCGCCATCACTTTAGAGTATCTGAGTAGTTTGAACAGTGACAATGCAAAAATTGGTGGAGTGAATATGGCTTTTCAATATCGCTTTTAGTCCCTAAGGGCGCATGTGTTTAGCATAAGTGAACAGATAACATACATTTTGTTTATTAATTGGCTTTTAGAAGGCTGAATGCCAAATGTAAGTTTACGTAAAGATGCTATTTGAAGTATTATCGCACTTGTCATTAAGAACGATATAATAATTTAAAATTTTTGCTAAAAGAAAGAGAAGAATTCGGAATGAAATTTGGACTAAGACGTCTCATTGTTGTTTGCTTGTTAGGCTTATCTAATATTGTCGTCGCTATGAACCTTAGCCCAGATCAAATGCAAATGTTGAAGAATCTACCGGCTGACCAACAGGCTGCATTAGCTCGCCAGTATGGCGTAGATATTTCCCAATTTTCATCTGGTGGCGCTTCGCAAAATCAAGCCAATCAGGTGGTCACTCCTCAGCTTCCTCAAAAGCGTGACTTACAAGCTGAACAGCAGGCTCTAGCAGATAAAAATAGTGCTGGAGAAACTAAAGAATTACAGCGTTTTGGTTTAGATGTCTTTGCTACCCAGCCGACCACTTTTGCACCCCTAAACAATATCCCGGTTACCGACAATTATCGGCTTGGCCCTGGTGACTCTCTTAATGTTCAACTATTTGGTAAAGAAAACAGTACATTTGAATTTAGGGTTAATCGCCATGGTAGCATCAGTTTCCCAGAGTTAGGGCCTGTTTATGTAGCGGGTTTAACTTTTGATGAAGTAAAAGAATTACTTAGTCAGCAAGTCAAAGAAAAGAAGATTGGCGTTCGTAGCAATATCACTATGGGTGAACTACGTACCGTTGAAGTATTTGTATTAGGTGATGCTTACCAACCTGGCAAGTATTTAGTGAGTTCTTTGTCTACCATTACCCATGCTCTTTATGCGAGTGGCGGTATTAATCAACAAGGCAGCCTACGTGACATTCGACTGCTACGTGACGGGCAGCTGATCAGCCGATTTGATGTTTACGACCTCCTTATAAAAGGTGACACCAGTAACGATTTACAACTGCGTAATGGCGATGTGATTTTTGTAGGCCCTCTTGGTGATACTGTCAGCGTAGAAGGTGAAGTGGTGAGGCCTGCTATTTATGAGCTTTCGGGTTCTGAAAATGTAGATGGGCTAATCAAGCTAGCCGGCGGTTATACGACTAAGGCTTACAAAAAATCAGCGCGATTTGAGCGTATTACTCACGAAGGTTTAATTGACTTAGTAACACTGGATTTGAATGCTAAAGCGGATTTATCAAAAAACCTACAAAATGGTGATTTTTTAACGATTGAGCAAGTTGCAAAACGCACCCAAAACTATGTATCGATTAAAGGTAACGTAGCACGCGATGGCCGTTACCAGTGGCGTAAAGGACAGCGAATAGCTGACTTGTTTCCTAGTATTCACAGAAGCTTAAATAACAGTAGTGATTTAAATTATAGCTTAGTTATTCGCAAAGCAGATGACCGAACTATTTCTGTACTACAGGTAAACCTAGAACAAGCAATTACCGAAAAGCATTCAATTGATAATATTTTGTTAAAACCAGAAGATGAAATACTGGTATTTACCAAATATGATTTGGAGCTATTTAGTGAAGCCTTTCAAATTGGTGCGAAAGAAAAGGATTTACTCAGTGCTGATGCCGCAAGCTTTAATGCAAAAATGGAAAATGCAGAACAGGTAGCTAATCAAACTGTTGGCGCACAGCCAGTCGGCTTTGTACCAAACCAATCAGTAGCACAAAATCAAAATGTTCAACAACAAAATAGCCAGCAGCAAAACTCAAGTCTGCAGGTGCCTGGCGAGCAACCAAGTTCAGTGAAAGGTATGCAATCTAGAAGCAACCAACCAAAGGTTGAAACTGAAATAGAGCGAATTGCCAGAATTACCGATACCTCAGTAGAAGAAATAGAAAAGGTTCTTAATTCAACCCGTGAGAAATTATTAGCTCCAGTACTAATCATGTTGCAAGAACAGTCTAGTGCGAATAGAGAGTTAAATGTTGTAGAAGTGTTTGGTGAAGTTAAATTTCCAGGGATCTATCCCATCACTAATAAAAACACCTTAAAAGATCTTATTGAAGCAGCTGGCGGACTAAAAAATGGCGCTTATGCGCTGCATAGTGAACTGACTCGAACTATTGTTCATGATGCAAATGCTGATGTCACCTTACTTCGCTTAGACTTAAACGATGTTCTTCAAAATAACCCGGAGCAAAACCTAGTCTTACAAGCGCGAGACCGCCTAAATGTGCTGGCTATTCCTAATCTAAGAAAGCAACGGACTATTAGTCTGCAAGGTGAGGTACGTTTCCCTGGCACGTATGTGATTAAACGAGGTGAAACACTTGGTGATTTGGTAGGAAGAGCTGGCGGCTTAACCGAATATGCCCACCAAGATGGCGCTGTATTTACCCGTGAAGCATTACGTGTAAGGGAGCAAAAACAACTGGACTCTTACGCTGAAGGTATTCGCCAAGAAGTTGCTAAGAAAAGCTTACGCCAAAGTGGCCCGGGTAGTTTTACCTCATCATCGAGCCCAACAGAACAGCTTGAGCTAATTCAAGAGATGAGCGGAACACAAGCTCTTGGACGTATGGTAGTGGATCTTCCAGCTATCTTATTAAGTGACTCTTCTAAAGACTTTATGTTAGAAGATCAAGATTTGCTTTACGTACCGCAATACCGCAACACGGTAACTATAATGGGCGAAGTACAAATTTCTACTTCGTACTTGTTGAATGACGAATATAACTTTAAAGATTATATAAACTTTGCTGGCGGAGCTAAGAAGCAAGCTGACGAAGACAGGGTGTTTGTGGTTAGAGCAAATGGCTCTGTGTATAAGCCAGAATCGGGTTTCTGGTTTAAAAATAATAAACAACCTTTAGAGCCCGGTGACACAATCGTGGTACCTATCGATACAGATTACCGTGATGCGCTAAGTACTTGGACAGCCGCTACCCAGATTCTATATCAAATTGGTGTAGCGTATAACGCGATTAACAAGTAGCGCGGAACTAACTTCACATAAAGTATTAAATCAACAGAAATTTTTAGAGACTTATGACTCAACAAGTACAGCAACAACAAGCATATCAACCAGCTTATTTTGAAGCCGCTGAAGACGAAATCGATCTGCGCGAGCTGTTCTCGGTTATTTGGCGTGGAAAGTGGTTGATCATTGCTTGTACGGTGTTGTTTTCGTTCGCTGCTGTTATATACGCGATAAATCAACCTAATATCTATCGTGCGAGTGCGCTGTTAGCTGCATCTAATCAAGAAAGCAACAAATTGAGCGGTATGGCTTCTCAATTTGGTGGTTTGGCTTCACTGGCCGGGATTAACCTCGGCGGCGGTGGTGGAACTGACCAAACCACGCTAGCTATTGAAGTATTAAAGTCGCGGCAATTTTTTAGTGAATTTGTAACTAGATATGGTATTAAGGTTGATTTACTTGCTGCGAATGATTGGAATGCTGTAAGCGGCCAATTAGCCTATGATCCAGAAATCTACGATATTCATACAAGGAAATGGCTTAGAGAAGTAAAAGCACCAAAAAAAGCTGAACCTTCAATGCAAGAAAGTCATGGGGTGTTCATTGAAGAAGTGCTAAGTGTGGCTACAGATAAAGAGACCGGATTAATTACTATAGCGGCAGAGCATATTTCCCCAGTAGTTGCCCAACAATGGGTAACTTGGTTGATTAAAGACATAAATCAAGTCATGAGGCTGCGTTCTCAGCAAGAAACCACGGCTAATATAAGTTATCTAACCGAACAGTTAGGTAAAACTTCAGTCGCACAAATGCAAACCGTTTTTTACCAGCTTATCGAAGAACAAACCAAAACCTTAATGCTTGCTGAGGCTAATGGTGACTTTGTATTCAAAGTGGTCGACCCCGCCGTAGTCGCGGAGCAAAAAGTAAAACCCAAAAGAGCCTTAATTTGTGTATTGGGTTCTTTATTGGGCGGATTGTTGGGTGTGATGATTGTATTGGTACGCCATTTCGCAAAAGGAGGTGACAATGACTAGTTGTCGTCAATTTTTCATTGTCTACAGTGACAGTTTCTTATGAGTACTTTCATATTGTCTTTATTTGTTGCTTTTATCGGTACTTATAGTGCGATAAAGGTGCTAAAACCTATAGCTATTAAGCATGAGCTAGTTGATAAGCCTAATGAGCGTAAGCTTCATGTAGGCTCAATACCTCTAATAGGAGGTATTGCTGTTTATATAGGTTTTGTATTGTCTTTACTGATAATTGCCCAAGGTTATGATATTTCGTTCAAGTATTTTTTACTCGCTTCAGGTGGAATTCTGTTAGTAGGTATACTGGACGACAAGTACGATCTTAGCGTACGCCTGCGGATGTTCTGCCAAATAGTTGCAGCTAGTGTGATGATGTTTGCGAGTGGTGACCGTATAGAAAACTTAGGTAACTTATTGGTAATGGGTGATATTCATCTTGGTTGGGCGGCAGTTCCTTTTACATATCTGGCAATAATGGGGGCTATAAATGCTTACAATATGGTAGATGGAATAGATGGCTTGGTAGGGGGAGTTACCTTCACTAGTATGTTATCCCTTTCATTGCTATTTATTATAGAAGGTTTTGTGCTTGAATCTTGGATTGCACTTTGCCTAGTTGTTGCGCTGATTCCGTACCTGATTTTTAACCTTAGCCGAGCAGATAATCCTAAGCGCACTAAAATATTTATGGGTGATGCAGGTTCAATGTTTGTAGGCTTGAGTGTAGTTTGGCTCTTGGCTATTGGCTCGCAAGGAGAAGCGCCCGCATTTAAACCAGTAACGGCCTTGTGGGTTATTGCTATTCCACTCATGGACATGGCTGGGGTAATGATTAGGCGAAAACGCAAAGGCTTATCCCCATTTAAACCTGATAGAGATCACCTACATCATATTTTTATGCGAGCAGGTTTTACCTCAAAGCAAACGTTAATGTGCATTACTTTATTAAGTTTTAGCATCTCTATGGTTGGAGTATTACTTAATTGTTTAAATACTCCGGATTGGCTGTCTTTTGGATTGTTTTTATTTATATTTATCGGATATTTAACTGCATTAAAGAATGTGTGGCGACTACTGAAAGCGTTCCGTAAGGTTAATGCTTTTAGAAGAATGCGGAGATTGAACCGAATTAAATTGTCTAGTTAGCTAATTATTTAAGAGCTATTTTAACTATTGGTTTATAGAGTATTATTGGTCGTTAAAACTTTTAGGTACGAGACAAAACTAGACAAGATTTTTAGTCGCACGTTTCAATAGCTTTGTCATAGAAAAATTATAAACTGTCATAAACTCTAGTTCACGAAATACGAAAATTATGAGTTATCAAAGAGAAGATAATGGTTAAGAAAAAAATTCTTACGGTTTTTGGCACTCGTCCAGAAGCTATTAAAATGGCACCACTCGTCCACGCACTTTACATAGATGAACGTTATGATTCGAAGTGTTGCGTAACCGCACAGCATAGAGAAATGCTAGACCAAGTGCTTGAGTTGTTCGAACTAACGCCAGATTATGACCTGAATTTAATGAAAGCAGGCCAAACGCTCAATGATGTGACAGCTCGTATTGTTCAAGGGCTAAAACCTATCCTTCAAGAATTTAAGCCTGATGTTGTTTTAGTTCATGGGGATACAGCAACAACGTTTGCTGCGAGTTTAGCTGCTTACTATGAGCAAATCGCTGTGGGACACGTTGAAGCTGGTCTTCGTACCGGGAATATTTACTCGCCGTGGCCAGAAGAAGGTAATCGCCGATTAACGGGCGCGTTAACCCATTTCCACTTTGCGCCGACGACAACCTCACAAGAAAATCTTCAAAAAGAGAACTTTAATTCAGAAAATATTAGCGTTACTGGTAATACAGTGATTGACGCGTTGTTGATGGTAAAAAATAAAATAGATTCAGATAAAGACTTGAACGCAACTCTATCAGCTCAATTCCCATTTTTGGAAGAAAATAAGAAATTAGTTTTGGTTACTGGTCACCGTCGTGAAAGTTTCGGTAGCGGCTTTGAGCGTATCTGTAAAGCCTTAGCTTTTACTGCACAAAAGCACCCAGAAGCTCAAATTGTTTATCCTATGCATTTGAACCCTAATGTCCGCGAACCAGTTAACCGTATTCTTGCGTGTATTGAAAATATCCACCTTATTGAACCTCAACAGTATTTACCATTCATTTATTTAATGAGCCGTGCTCACATTATTTTAACTGACTCAGGTGGCATTCAAGAAGAGGCTCCTTCCTTAGGTAAACCAGTATTAGTTATGCGTGATACGACGGAGAGGCCTGAAGCAGTTGAAGCGGGTACTGTAAAGTTGGTTGGTACAGATGTGGAAACGATAACAAGCAATCTAAGCGAGTTGTTATTGGATAAAAAAGCTTATCAAGCGATGAGCTTTGCCCATAACCCTTATGGTGATGGTAAAGCGTGCCAACGAATTCTAGATGTTCTAGCAAAATAATTTGACGAGAAGTATATATGTCTTTCGAAACAGTATCCGTTATAGGTCTAGGCTACATTGGTCTGCCAACGGCAGCAATGTTTGCATCACGTAAAAAACGAGTAGTTGGTGTTGATGTTAATCAATATGCTGTCGACACTATCAACCAAGGAAAGATTCATATCGTAGAGCCTGAGCTCGATATGATCGTAAACGCCGCAGTAACTGAAGGCTATCTAAAAGCGGTGATTACCCCTGAAGCAGCTGATGCGTTTCTCATTGCTGTTCCAACCCCTTTCTTACCTTGTAAAGAAGGTGAAGTTCCAGCACCCGATCTTTCTTATATTGAGGCTGCGAGTAAAGCAATTGCTCCTGTCTTAAAGAAACGTGACCTAGTTATATTAGAATCGACTTCACCAGTTGGTGCAACAGAGAAAATGGCCGATTGGTTAGCTAAAGCTCGCTCTGACCTTACGTTCCCGCAGACTCATGGTGAAGACGCAGATATTAACATTGCCCACTGTCCTGAACGTGTACTGCCAGGCCATGTGGTGCGTGAGTTGGTTGAAAATGATCGTGTTATTGGTGGTCTTACGCCTAAATGCTCACAGCGGTCTGTAGAGTTATATCAAACATTTGTTCAAGGTGAATGTGTCATCACTAATGCACGAACGGCAGAAATGGCGAAACTGACTGAAAACAGCTCACGTGATGTTCAAATTGCGTTTGCAAATGAACTTTCAGTTATCTGTTATAAGTTGGATATCAATGTGTGGGAATTGATTGCACTAGCCAATCGTCATCCCCGTGTAAATATTCTTCAACCAGGCCCTGGTGTCGGTGGCCACTGTATTGCTGTTGACCCATGGTTTATTGTTTCAAAAACACCAGATGAAGCTAGGATTATTCATACAGCACGAAAGGTTAATGACAGCAAGCCAGGTTGGGTTGTAGGTCAAACTAAAATGGCCATTGCAGATTTCTTGCAAGAAAACCCTGAAAAGACCGTAAAGGATATTGCCATTGCGTGTTATGGCTTAGCTTTTAAACCTGACATTGATGACTTGCGAGAAAGCCCAGCTATGCAAATAGTGGAAGAAATCGCTTCTTTACATGCGGGTAGCGTGATCGCAGTTGAACCTAATATACATCAACTGCCAAGTTCATTGGAGCAACTTGAGCTTCGGAGTTTTGATGTTGCAAAATCGATGGCTGATATTCACGTATTACTCGTTGATCACAAAGAATTTAAAGTTGATTCAGTGAACTCGCCATATTTAGTCGATACCAAAGGAATTTGGCAATGAATGCTATTTTATCTTTAATTGGTCGTAGCGAGGCTTTGTTCACACAAGATATTGAACAAAATGAAGTTGAGTTGGCGCGTATTGTTTCAGAGTCACGATTCTTAGTTCTAGGCGGTGCAGGCTCGATCGGTCAAGCGGTAACCAAAGAAATTTTCAAACGAAACCCTAAAAAGCTGCATGTTGTTGATATTAGTGAAAACAACATGGTAGAGCTGGTTCGAGATATTCGTAGCTCATTTGGTTACATCAATGGAGACTTCCAAACATTCGCTTTGGACATAGGCTCTCTAGAGTACGATGCGTTCATTAAAGCAGATGGTAACTTTGATTATGTGTTGAACTTATCCGCACTTAAGCATGTTAGAAGCGAGAAAGATCCTTATACATTGATGCGAATGATCGATGTAAACGTCTTTAATACAGATAAAACCATTCAACAATCTATTGAGGCTGGCGCTAAGAAATACTTCTGTGTATCGACAGATAAAGCGGCAAACCCAGTCAATATGATGGGCGCTTCTAAACGTATTATGGAAATGTTCCTAATGCGAAAAAGTGAACAGATGGCGATCTCAACAGCCCGTTTTGCCAATGTTGCGTTTTCGGACGGTTCATTGTTGCATGGATTCAACCAACGTATTCAAAAACGCCAACCTATCGTCGCTCCAAACGATATCAAGCGTTACTTCGTTACACCTCAAGAGTCAGGTGAACTTTGCTTAATGTCATGTATCTTTGGTGAGAATCGTGACATTTTCTTCCCTAAGTTGAGCGAAGCTCTTCATCTGATTTCGTTTGCTGACATTGCAGTGAAATATTTAGAACAACTTGGCTATGAACCTTATCTTTGTGGAACAGAAGAAGAAGCTCGTCAATTAGCTCATACACTTCCTGAACAAGGAAAATGGCCATGTTTGTTTACTGCGAGTGATACAACGGGCGAGAAAGATTTTGAAGAATTTTTCACGGATAAAGAAGAATTGGAGATGTCTCGATTTACAAATCTAGGCATTATTAAAAATGCCCCTCTTTATGAGCAAGAGCTACTTTCTTTGTTTGAAAACAGTATTTCAGAGATGAAAGACGAGCGATCTTGGACCAAGGAACAAATTGTAAAACTCTTTTTTACCATGATTCCTGATTTTGGGCACAAAGAAACCGGTAAATACCTCGACAGTAAGATGTAAGCGGAGTAAGTAATGAAAGCGACATCTATTGTTGAATTTGTTAGAGATACCTACAAAACGGACGAATTCATTCCGCTGCACGCACCAACGTTTAATGGCAACGAAAAAGCCTACGTAATGGAAACGATTGACAGTACCTTTGTTTCTAGCGTTGGCAAGTTTGTTGATGATTTTGAGCGAAAGGTTGAAGCGTATACAGGTACAGCTAAAGCGGTAGCAACCGTCAATGGTACTGCGGCATTGCATGCGGCTTTGTACATGGCTGATGTTCAGCGAGGAGATCTTGTTATAACACAAGCTCTGACATTCGTTGCAACTTGTAATGCATTGTATCATATGGGCGCTGAACCGATTTTTGTGGATGTTTCTCCAGTAAGCTTGGGGCTATGCCCTAAAGCGGTGAATGCATTCTTAAGTGAGCATGCCGAGATAACCGAGGCGGGTTGTATTCACACGAATACAGGAAAGCGAATTCAAGCGGTTGTCCCTATGCACACCTTTGGTCATCCTGTAGAGCTCGATGAGCTGGTTGCAGTTTGCCTCAAATGGAACCTTGTTTTAGTCGAAGATGCTGCAGAAAGCCTAGGGTCTTTTTATAAGGGCAAGCACACCGGTACGATTGGTGATGTGAGCGCGGTCAGCTTCAACGGCAATAAAATCATCACCACCGGTGGTGGCGGTATGGTCTTGTGTAAAACCGAGGAGTTAGGAGCACGAACCAAGCATGTCACTACGACAGCGAAAGTGTCTCACCCCTACGAGTTTTTCCATGATGAACCGGGCTTTAACTACCGTATGCCTAATCTAAACGCGGCATTGGGTTGCGCACAGATGGAAGTTATTGAGCAGTACTTAAAGCAAAAAAGACAACTGGCAAAATGCTACGAAAATCTTTTCAGTGGGACTGATTTTCAGTTTGTTACTGAGCCAGATTATGCCGAGTCGAATTACTGGTTAAATGCCATTATTTGCCCAGATAAAAAAAGTAGAGAAGAGATCCTTGCGAGCACAAACAGTGCAGGTGTGATGACTCGCCCAATTTGGCAGCTCATGCACAGACTGCCAATGTTTGAAAATGCTATTTGTGGTGATCTTACTTACTCTGAATTTATCGAAGCGCACCTAATCAACCTTCCAAGTACACCCGTGGATATCAAAAGCTAAGTAGGTTCAATACATACATGACGCAGACACATAACAAAGTCGCGGTCTTTACTGGTACCAGAGCGGAGTATGGTCTGCTCTTTTGGCTTTTAAAAGACATACAAAGCGATCCAGATCTAACATTACAATTGCTTGTTTCTGGTACGCACTTATCTCCAGAGTTTGGTGATACTTATAAGCAAATAGAAAAAGATGGCTTCCAGATCGACGAGAAAATAGAGATTTTGCTGTCTTCTGACTCGCCGGTAGGAACGGCAAAAAGTATGGGATTGGGCGTTCTAGGCTTTGCTGATGCATTGTCACGATTAGCGCCCGATGTCCTTGTCATTCTTGGAGATCGTTTTGAAGCTCTAGCTGCCGCGCAAACTGCCATGATACTCCGTATTCCTATTATCCATTTGCATGGTGGGGAAATAACCGAAGGCGCCTACGATGATGCGATTCGTCATGCTATTACCAAATTGAGCTACCTGCATGGCACGTCAACAGACGAATATCGAAATCGAGTCATTCAATTAGGTGAATCGCCAGAACGAGTAAAAAATGTTGGTGCGATTGGCTTAGATCACTTGAATCGAGGCTCTTTTATGACGATTTCAGAGTTGAGTGAATCACTGAACTTTGATCTTACAGATCCTTATTTTGTGGTCACCTACCATCCAGTCACTCTCGGAGATGAATCCCCAGAGGATAGCTTTCAAGCTTTGTTAGACGCACTAGATGAATACCCAAATCACCAAATTATCCTGACTTATCCCAATGCGGATGATGGCGGGCGTCGAATCATTCCGATGTTAGAGGCTTATGCCGCGAAACAACCAGGCCGCGTACTGGCAATCCCCTCTCTCGGGCAAATACGCTATTTAAGTTCAGTCAAGCGCGCAGCTGCAGTCATTGGAAACTCGTCGAGTGGTATTATTGAAGTTCCGGCTTTTGATGTTCCAACGGTCAATATTGGTTCAAGACAAAAAGGGCGACTAGCGGCCAAAAGTGTTCTTGATACAAGTGCTACTAAGGAATCAATCGACACTGCTATCAAACTTGCTGTAGATAGGAAGTATAAAGTTAAGGGTGAAATGATTGAAAACCCTTATGGTCAAGGTGATAGTAGTAAGCAAGTCATAAAAATGATTAAAGGTTTGCGCTTTGAACTTTGTAAGTCATTCTTCGATGTAAATATTGAACCTGATTTAAATTAAAAAGTAGAGTGAGATAGTGATGACGTTGATTATTGCCGAAGCGGGTGTAAACCATAATGGGCAAGAAGAGTTAGCTTTTTCCTTAGTAGATGCAGCCCATAAAGCCGGTTCAGACATCGTAAAGTTTCAAACGTTTAAAGCTAAAAACCTAGTTACAGAAGAAGCTAAGCAAGCTGATTACCAAGTCACTAATACGCAAAAGCAAGAATCACAACTTGCTATGCTGAGTCGCTTAGAGCTTTCGTACGAGGTTCACCACAAGTTAATAAAATATTGTAACTCCCTTGGGATTGAGTTTTTATCTACGGCCTTCGATTTTGAAAGTTTAGACTTTTTAGTTAATGACCTAGGCTTGACACGTTTAAAGCTACCTTCTGGTGAGTTAACTAATGCGCCTCTTGTGCTAGCTCATGCTCGTACTGGGTGCGATCTTATTGTCTCGACAGGGATGGCGACACTGTCAGAAATTGAGATAGCATTAGGGGTTATTGCATTCGGTTATACTGCAGGTGAAAATGCGGAGCCTTGTATGTTGGGCTTTCAAGAGGCCTATGCATCAGAAGCTGGCCAACAAGCGTTAAAAGAAAAAGTAACAATTCTTCATTGCACGACAGAATATCCAGCACCAATTGAAGAAATTAACCTAAAAGCAATGGATACACTAGGCCGAGCATTTAATCTAGAGGCTGGCTATTCAGATCATAGCGAAGGGATAACGATTCCAATTGCAGCTGTTGCCCGTGGTGCTGTTCTGATCGAGAAGCATTTTACATTAGATAAGAATATGGAAGGTCCTGATCATAAGGCTTCTCTTGAGCCACAAGAGCTAGAGGCTATGGTCAAAGGCATTCGCCAAATTGAAGTAGCCTTGGGCTCTAGCGTGAAAACCCCGACAGTCTCTGAAGTTAAGAACAAATCGGTGGCACGAAAAAGCTTAGTGGCAGCAACTGATATTAAAGAAGGTACTGAGCTAACAGAATCAAACCTCGTAATTAAGCGTCCAGGTTCAGGTTTGTCACCATATCGTTATTGGGAGTTGATTGGACGCAAAGCGAGCAAAAGCTACAAAGCAGGAGAGCTGATCATTGAGTGATGAACCTATGCTTCCTATTGTAATGATTGGCGGGGGCGGACATGCCTCCGTTCTTGCTGAAATACTGCTTACGCAGGGAAGAGAAATACTTGTAGTGATAAGTCCTGAAGATGTCAGTCAACGTTCTATGTTTAAAGGAATTACCATCCTTGAAAAGGACGAAGATATTCTGAGGTTTGACAAAGATAAGATTCTTTTGGTCAACGGTATTGGAATGATGCCCAAATCCGGCTTTAAGAAAAAAATTAATGAATATTTTCTCTCATTAGGTTATCAATTTGAGACTGTCATCGCTGACAGTGCATTCGTTTCACCTTTTTCTAAAATTGAAATTGGTGCTCAGATTTTACCTATGGCGATGATTCAGACTGGGGCTACAGTGGGGAGCCACAGTATAATCAATACGGGCGCTTTGGTTGAGCACGATTGTAAAATAGGTACTTATAACCATATCGCTCCTAAAGCAACGTTGTGTGGTCAAGTCGAGACAAAAGATAATGTCTATATTGGAGCAGGCTCTACCGTTATCCAAGGGATATCTATTGGCAGTGGTGCGATTGTGGGTGCTGGTGTTAGTCTCGCTCAGTCTTTAGAAGAAAATACCATTGCATATCCTGCTAGAGCAGTAATTAAAACAAATTTTTAGAAATAAAAGGTGAAATATGAGTCATTGTTGGCAAAAAACGCTGATATCTGAATCAAGTACGATCAAGCAGGCACTAGAAATCATCAACAGCGAAGCATTGCGTGTCGTTGTAGTTGTTGATCAAGATAAAAAGCTTCTAGGCATGGTTACTGATGGCGATATTCGACGTGGCTTATTAAATGACCTGATGTTAACGGACACTGTTGCCAAGGTGATGAATCCCAAACCCATTACGGCTGAAATAGCGACTTCAAAAGAGCAGTTGGTACAGTTAATGGAAGATGAACAGATTTTATCAATACCGTTGCTTGATGATAGTGGTAAAATTGTTGGTCTTGAAACTCTTCATAGTGCTTTAAGCAAAGATACATACGAGAATCCAGTTTTCATTATGGCAGGTGGTTTTGGGACACGTTTACGACCACTGACAGATAATTGTCCTAAACCTATGCTTAAAGTCGGTGATAGACCTATTTTAGAAACAGTACTCATTAGCTTTATTAAAGCGGGTTTCCACAACTTCTATATTTCAACTCACTATATGCCAGAACAAATTCACAATCATTTTGGTGACGGTAGTGACTTGGGAGTCAGCATTTCATATGTACATGAAGATATTCCCCTAGGTACTTGTGGTGCGCTTGGTTTGCTACCTGAAGATATGTCGAGAGATATGCCATTGATTATGATCAATGGCGATGTGTTAACTAAAGTAGATTTTCAGCGTTTGCTAAGCTTCCATATAGAAAATGATGCGGATGCTACCATGTGTGTTCGAGAGTACGACTACCAAATCCCCTATGGTGTTGTTAACGGGGACGGCATCCAAATCACCAGCATGGTAGAAAAACCAGTTCAACGTTTTTTTGTTAACGCTGGTATCTATGTAGTATCTCCGCGAGTGATTCAATCAGTAGAAAAGAATCAGAAAATTGACATGCCTACGTTGCTCGAACAACACATGGAAGAGCGACAAAAAGTACTAATGTTCCCTATCCACGAATATTGGCTTGATATTGGTCGTATGGATGACTTCAATAGGGCGCAAGTTGATATATATAACCTAGGCATTTAAATATGATGAAAAACAAAAGAGTAGTTGCAGTTATCCCAGCGAGGGCTGGTAGTAAATCGGTTATCGATAAAAATATTAAGCTACTTGCCGGTAAACCTTTAATTGCTTGGCCTATCGATATAGCAAAGCAATCCCGCTATATCGACCGAGTTATAGTGTCAACTGATGGGGAGAAGATTGCGGCAACAGCGAAGGCATACGGGGCCGAAGTTTACATCAGACCAGACCATCTTGCTCAAGACAATTCTTTAGTTATTGATTGTTTGAGAGAGTTGATAGCGAGGCTGAAATCTGAAGGAGAGCAGGCAACGATGCTTGTTTTACTAGAGCCAACATCTCCTCTTAGAAGTTTGGAAGATGTGGACCGAATAATTGAGAAACTGTTATCTCACGATTCAGCAGCGACTTTTTGTGAGGCTGAGTTGAACCCTCATCGAGCATGGAAGATTGAGGGAGGCAGTGTTGAGCCATTCATTGAGGGGGCTATACCATGGCTGCCTCGTCAAAAACTGCCAAAAGCTTATCAGTTGAATGGCGCTGTATATGGCTTCCATATGGATAAGTTGCCGTTAGAAGGTACATCAATACTTTTTGGTGAAATTGCTGCAGTTACCATGCCTCAAGAACGTTCAATTGATATTGACAACATAACTCATTTTGCTATAGCAGAAGAAATTATAAAGGGTATAAGCAATGATTAAGCTAAATAATTTATTTGATTTGAAGGGCAAGACAGCCCTCGTTACTGGTGGTGCGGGATTGCTTGGCGGTGAAATTGCTGATGCTTTGGCCGAACTTGGGGCTAATATCATTATTGCAAGCCGTAACCAAGAGGCCTGCGAAGCAAAATGTGAGCAATTGGAATCAGAGTTTTCAGAGATAAAAACGAAAGCACTTTTTATTGACTTGACTGATAAAAAAAGCATTTTAGAGTGCGTAGAGCAATCAGAGTCTGAATTTGGTCGCATTGATATATTGGTTACTTGCGCATGGTCTGGCAGAAAGAATAGCTGGGAAACTATCAATGATGAAGACTGGGACCACGACATTGAAGTATGTTTGAATGGAGTATATAGACTGATTAAGGTTGCTACGAAACCACTCAAGCGTACCAATGGAGTCGTGTTAAATATTGGCTCTATGTACGGACACGTTGCACCTGATTACAGGCTTTATGAAGGTGTTCCTCAAGCTAACCCACCAAGTTATGGTGCAGCTAAAGCAGGTGTAATCCAGTTAACTAAGTACTTAGGTAGTTTTTTAGCTAAAGATAATATAAGAGTAAATTGTATTAGCCCTGGTCCATTCCCATTTGAGCATGTGATAGATCAATTCCCTGAATTTAAGCAGCGCTTATGTGATAAAAACCCAATGGGCCGTATAGGGAAAGCTCATGAAATTAAGGGGGCTGCGGCTTTTCTTTGCAGTGATGCATCATCGTACATGACAGGGCAAAATATCTGCGTAGATGGTGGGTGGGCAATATGGTAAAAATAGGGTTGTTAGGTTTTAGTGATAATAATGGGCACCCGTATTCCTTCTCAGCGATACTGAACGGATATAATAAAGATCGTTTTAAGGAAACTGAGTGGTTAGGAATACTTGGCTATTTGCAAAAAAGAAGCGTAGAGGACTTTTGTTCTTTCGACGCAAAAATCACTCATGTGTGGTGTCAAGATCATCGTCGTGCGGAAGATATTTCAGCCTGTTGTTACATTGACAATGTGGTTTTTGATTATGTTGATATGATCGGTTATGTTGATGCCGTAATTATTGCTAGGGATGATTATGAAAATCACAAAGCAATGGCTGAACCTTTCCTTAATGCAGGTATTCCAGTGATGATCGATAAGCCTCTGACACTGGACGAAAGTGAGCTTAAGTGGTTTATGAGTTATTACGATAGGGGACTTCTTTATTCGTGCTCTGGTTTACGTTTTTGCAAAGAACTTGACTTAATTAGAGAAAACCTAGCTGAGTTTGGGCGCATTAAGCTAGTAAAGGCATCAGTTGTAAATCACTGGGATAAGTACGGTGTTCACATGTTGGATGCCACACTTGGAATCTGGGACGAACGAATAGAAACCGTAAGTTGCGAGACTCAATCTGGAATAGATACTTATACCTTAGTTTATTCTAATGGAATGGTATTGCAAATAAATACTCTTGGGCCTGAGTGTTTTTCGTTTTCGTATGAAGTTATTGGTGAAAAAAAATCTTATCATACAAATATAAGCGATAATTTTAGTGCTTTTAAAAGAATGTTAGGGGGCTTTGTTGAGCAAGTTAATAATGGTACGCCCTATCTAAAATCTAAGTCTGTTGAAAGGTCCATTAGTGTCATGATTGCGGGAGAAAAAGCTAAAGCTCAACAGTCGACAGTAAAGGTATACAATGACTAATTTTGTAAATTCTAAGATAATTGTGTTTGGCTCCAACGGTGTTTTAGGTTCTACTCTAGTCCAATCAATTTTGGACAAAGGAGGGCAAGTTATAGCTGTAGATAACTTCACTCCAGAATCTGAGCTTCAATCTCAAGAGATACCTCTTAACAATATTGAAAGGGTTAATTTAGATGTGACCAATGAATCTAATGTTATCTCGTTTTTTAATTCTTTAGAAGGCGGTATTATTGGAGCGGTAAATTGTACTTATCCTAGGAATAAAAGCTATGGAACTCATTTTTTAGATGTGTCGTTGGACAGTTTTAATGAAAACATAGCTTTGCATTTAGGTAGTTCTTTTTTGATTTCTCAGCAATGCGTTAAGTACAACCTTAAGTATAATGAAAAGTTTTCTCTCGTAAATATATCTTCTGTTTATGGTATTATCGCTCCTCGATTTAGTATATATGACCATACAAATATGACTATGCCAGTGGAGTATTCAGCTATAAAGTCTGCGCTGATTCACTTAAATAAATATGTATCTAAATATGTAAAAAACAGTTGTTTTAGAGTCAATAGTGTGAGCCCAGGTGGTATTTTAAATGGTCAACCTAATGAGTTTTGCGATTCCTATAAGGAATATACTAATGGGAAAGGTATGTTAGATGCGAAAGATGTTGTTGGGGCCGTTATCTTCCTATTATCTGAGGACTCTAACTATATAACCGGTCAAAACATTGTAGTTGATGATGGTTTTTCTTTATGAATAAAAAAAGTGTGCTGATTGTACCATCAAATGATGCTTCTTTAAGTGAGCTTATAAAGTTTTCCTCTTTGGCTGAAGGGAGAAGTTTTGAGCCGGTATTCTATATTCCTTTTGCAACTAATTTTGTAAAAGTAATTGAAGGGAAAGGCTGGGAAATTATTTATAACAAAAATAAAAATGGTAAAAATTCTCAGGTCAAAAGCTGGCTTAAATATGTAGCGAAGAATTTTTTTGACAACACTAATTTAGGTGTGTTCGTTCAAACTCACTTACTCAAAAATACATTGTCAAAGTCACTAGTGGAAAATATAAAGAAGCAGTCTGACTTAATTGGCAATATCATCGTAGAAAAAAAAATAAGCACGTGTTTGCTCGCCACGGATCGAAGTGTTGGAGCAGAGGCTGCCGTAGCATACTTTTCCAAAAACTATGACTTAAAAAAAATAGTAGTTTCTTTTGCATACTCCGCAGACTATGTTTCCTCGTATAAACTTAGAAATAGCAAAATTTATCTAGCTCGATACAAAGGTTGTCAAGATAATGAATATGTTGACAGTTCCCTTGGCAGAAAGCTGTTTTTTAGACCATATGAACAAAAAGCCTTATCGATGTTAGGATTATTCCCAAAAAAACCTTGGGTCCTTGGTGGAGGATATTCTGATCTAATGATAGTCGATAGTCTTCGAGAGAAAAATCGATTGGTCGATCTTGGTGGTCAAACTGATAAATATGTGGTTACCGGAACTTCATCTCATGATCACTTGTATGAAGCGTATAATCAAAAAGAAAAACTAAAAAAGTCTGTTAACAGTGACTATTTTAACGAAGAAAGGCAACTGTTGATAATATCTCTTCCTCAGTATTATGAGCATGGACTTTGCAGTAAAGTTAAACACTTTGCCATAATAGACTCTATGCTATCTGAAGTTACTTCTTTAGGGTACAACATTTTAGTGTCGTTACACCCTAAAATGGATCCGAAAAATTATAAGTACTTGGAAACTAAGTTCGATTTGTCTATTGCCACTCAGGAGTTGTCTAAAATAATAGCCGCTGCCGATATGTTTCTTGCGACTTACTCTTCAACCATAACTTGGGCATTAATGTGCCGGGTGCCTGTTGTAATATTTGACTACATCGCACTAGACTACGATGATTTTTATAGCGAGTTTTCGATTCCTATAGGTAAAACGAATGAGGACGTTATTGAACACCTCAAAAATTCTAATTGTATTCTCAAACCAGAGTTTGACAGAAAAATAGCAATGTTATCTCCTTTTGATGGAAATTGCTTTGAACGAGTACTAGGTACAATCAGTGAATAAGTCACTAGTCAATTTATCTAGTTTAGTCGCAGTCGGTTTTCTTCCTTACTTTATTAGCTTTTTCTCTCTGCCTATATATAGTAAATACTTATCGAAAGAAGAGTTCGGTATCATTGGTATTTCTATGGCAAGTATATTGATTGCAAGTACTTGGTCCAACTTTCAATTGCCGGGCGCACTATCAAGAATGTATTTCGATTACAAGGGGGTTGATAGAGATAGATATATATCTACGGTGGTAAATAGCAGTTTTTTATTGACTGGTCTTTTTTCAGCTTTATATTTTTTTCTTAGTGATGATATATCTGGCCTGATCTTTAGTTCTGATGTCGACAGTAGAGTTATTCATGTATCAATTTTTGTACTTCTTTTTAATTCATCACATTTAACTCTAGAGCGAATTCTAATAAATAAAAAGCAAGGTGGGAAAATTCTTCTTAGAGGAATAGTTTGCCAGAGTCTTTCTGTTTGTTTAGGTCTTTTTCTAGTAGTGGAAATGGAGCGAGGAGTTCTTGGTTTCCTTTGGTCTCAAGCATTTTATTTTTTTTCTATGTCTGTTTTTTCTCTGGTTTTATTACGACGTCATTATATTTTTTGTCTGAAATTTAGTTATTTTTATGAATCTGTCACATATTCTTTTCCTCTTATTTTTCATGCCCTAGGTGCTGTTGTTTTTATGTATGCTGGGACATTTTTTATTGAGACATACCTAAGTTTGACTTTGTTGGGAGTTTTCTTCATTGCAGAAAAGTTTTCTCAGTTAGTTAAAGCTTTAGTCAATTCTATTAATAATGTAATTATGCCAAAGTATAATCAAATATCCGTTACCAATACCTTGAAAGGGAATGATTTTCTTGAAAAAATCATTCCTATTTGGTTAGCAGTATTCGTTCCAATAATCGTTCTTTATGTTTTTCTAGCGGATAAATTTATAGAGACGTATATGAAGGGAGAGTTTGACGGAGTGTTTAATATACTCCTTATTATTTGTTTATCGTATTTGTTTCGAGGTCTTTATTGTTTCGTAACTGCACCTTTGTTTTTTCATAAGGAGACAAAGGTTATTCCAAAAATCACTATGATGACGGGTTTTTTATCTTTAATCTTCAATTGGGTTCTTATTCCTTTTTGGGGTCTTATAGGAGCTGCAGCTTCAATTTTTTTGTCTTTTTTAACTTCATTTATATTAGCTCGATTTTTTTCTAAGGATGTATATAGCGTAACAATAAAAATTCATCCTAGACTCATGATGATGTCAGCTTTTTTATTTCTATCTCCTATGTTTTTTCTATATGAAAGAAGCTTCTGGGTTTTCTCTTTAGGAAGTTTAATTATTATTCTTTCAGGGGGATGGGGGCTGTATAGGTTTGATATTTGGAATGTTAAAAGTTTTATTTTTGGTTTAAGGGAACATGATGAAAGATAACAAAGTTTTGATAATAGCAGAGGTAGGTCAGGCTCATGAAGGAAGTTTGGGTATACTGCATTCATATATAGATGCTGTAGCAACCACTGGTGCCGACGCTATTAAGTTTCAGACTCACATCGCAGAAGCTGAAAGCAGTGAGCTTGAACCATTTCGTGTGAATTTCTCGTACGAAGATAATTCTCGATTCGACTATTGGAAAAGAATGTCTTTTAGTTTAGAGCATTGGAAAAATATAAAGGCTCACTGTGATGAAGTGAATTTGGAGTTCATTAGCTCCCCATTTTCTGTAGCTGCAGTCAATTTGCTCGAAGAAGTCGGAGTTAGCCGCTACAAGATAGGATCTGGAGAGGTTACTAACAAGCTCATGCTTGACGCGATAAGTAAAACCGGAAAAGAAGTGATACTGTCCAGTGGGATGAGCAATACGGTGGAACTCAAAGACACTGTGGACTTTCTAAAATCTCGTGGAACTAAGTATTCAATATTGCAGTGCACAACCAAGTACCCTACAACCCCCCAGGACGTTGGCCTAAATGTGATTCAAGATTTAGCTGCTGAATTCGATGTCAAGTCAGGATTATCAGATCACTCTGGAACTATTTACCCAAGTCTAGCAGCAGTGGCAATAGGAGCAAAAGTGTTAGAGGTTCATGTTGTTTTCGACAAGATGATGTTCGGTCCTGATACTAGCTCATCTCTTACGATAGACGAGTTAAGGAGTCTGTGCAGGGGGGTACGAGATATCTCTATGATGCTCGATTCTCCAGTAAATAAAGGCTTACATAAAGTTGATGACGGCTTAAAAACTATATTTGGTAAGTCGCTAGCCGTTAATAAACCTTTAAGTAAAGGTCATGTCTTAGAGTTAAAAGATTTGGAATCAAAAAAGCCAGGCAATGTAGGAGTGCCAGCCGCTCACTATGAAACTGTCTTGGGTAAAACACTATTAAGAAACTTGAAATGCTGGGACTTTCTTAGCTTGGATGATATTAAATGAAAACTAAAATAAAAGTATGTGTTGTTGTTGCTAGTAGAGCTAATTACGGAAGGGTGAAGTACCTTCTGAAGGCTATTAAAGAGAATGTTGACTTAGAGTTACAGATAATTGTAGGTGCGTCGCTATTAATTGATCGTTACGGTAAGGCAGTAAATGTTATAAAAGAAGACGGTTTTGTTCCTAATAAAGAAATATACTACATTGTAGAAGGTGAAAACCTTTTAACCCAAGCCAAGTCTACAGGTTTAGGGGTTATCGAGCTGTCTACAGCTCTAGAGCAGCTAGACCCTGATTTTGTCGTATCAGTAGCAGATCGATACGAAACTATGGCTACAGCAATCGCTTCAACCTATTTAAATATACCTTTGATTCATATTCAAGGAGGAGAAGTAAGCGGGAATATCGATGATAGAGTTAGGCATGCGATTTCGAAGCTGGCCGACTTTCATTTTGTAGCCACTGAGCAAAGTAAAGTCAGGCTGATTAAAATGGGGGAAATGCCTAGCAGCGTTTTTAATTTTGGCTGTCCAGCTATGGATGTTATAGCGCATGCAGAAAAATCTATTTCCAATCAGGATATGTCTAAATACGGAGGCGTGGGTGTAGATGTTGATTGGGAACGTCCTTATATATTGATGATTCAACATCCCGTGACAACTAGCTATGGTAATGGCTTTTATCAAGTTAATGAAACACTTAAGGCTTTGAAAAAATTCCAAGAATATCAAAAAATAGTTTTATGGCCAAATTCCGATGCGGGAGGCGAGGATGTATCTAAAGGTATTAGGACTTTTCGTGAGAAACACATGGAAGATAACTTCCATTTTTACAAAAACTTTTCAGCCGAAGATTTTATTCGCGTTCTAAATAACGCGGCATGTGCTGTTGGTAATTCTTCATCGTTCTTGCGAGAAGGTGCTTTTCTTGGTACTCCATCAGTTGCTGTCGGCGATAGGCAGAACAAAAGGGAGCACGGCAAGAATGTGATTTTTACTGATTACGACGAGGCCAATATTATTGATTGTATTTCTAAACAGTTAGGACACGGGAAGTATGAGTCTAGCGATGTTTTCGGTATTGGAAACGCTGGAAAGTTGATATCTAACCAAATTCTAAGCTTAACCCCTTCACTATTAAAACCAATTACTTATTAGGCATTAAATGATAATCGGAATAGTACCAGCACGTTCAGGTTCTAAAGGATTCAAAAATAAAAATATCTCCAAGATAAAAGGAGTAACATTACTCGAATTGGCTGTGGATGTTGGTTTAGGTTCTGAACTGTTATCTAATGTATTTGTTTCAACGGACAGCGTTGAATATGAAGCAATTGCATTAAATCGCGGCGCAAAGAGCTTAGGCATAAGACCTAAGTATCTAGCAAGTGATTCTTCTAAAACCATAGATGTTGTTTTAGATTTAATTAGTAAGCCAACTTTCAGAAACGTTACTCATATCGTATTGTTACAACCTACATCGCCGGTAAGAGATAGTAAGTTGGTTGATGAATGTATCGATTTGGCTTTGAAATCTAATGAGTCTGTGGTCACTGTTGCCCAAATAGAAGACCCTCATCCTTATAAGGTGAAAAAAATAACAAATGGCGTGCTTGTTCCCTTTATAGATAACAGTGATTCCGAAACACCTAGGCAACAGTTTTTACCTGCTTACGAGTTAACTGGAGCTGTATACGTTTCAAGCGTTGAGAATATTTTGATGAATAAGAGTTTTTTCTCTGATGGCACTAAATCTATAAAGCATGATTTGTTTGTTAATATTGATAGTGAGCAAGACTTTTTTTTCTTTGAGTTTATGATTAATAAAGGGCTTGTTGAGTTATAAGTATGAAGTATGTAGATTTTTTGTTTTTAATCGAACACGATGACCGAGAAAGTAATACGGTTAAAGAATTGTGTAAGTCTTTAGAAGATAAGGGTTACACTTACCAGATGTTATCAATAGAGTTTCATTCGCATTATTTGTTATTCTTAAAGGCTGGTTGTGTAATATTCCCTTACTCCATAGACTCATCTCGTTGGCCATTGAGTTATTTTACCGGCAAACGCTTTAAGCATACTAAATTTGTTTCTTTAAATTGGGAGCAGTTGTTAAGTGATGCAAATAAAGCGTTTAAGGCTCCTAAAGGGGAGTTTATTCAGCAATATATAAACCACCTCTGTTGGTCCGATGATTTTCAGAGTTTCCTATTGTCGTCTGGCGTGAAAAAGAAAAATACCCGAGTGATTGGTAATCCTAATCACGCTATTCTTTTGGGCTATATGCGACAAAAAGATTTAGAAAAGGTTAATTTAAGAAAAATTTCTGGAATCCCAGACTCTGCTGAGTTAGTTTTCTTTCCAATGAATTATGGATGGGCTTTCTCTAGTGACAAGTTAATAAAAAAGAAGATCGAAATGGGCTATGATAAAAACATAGCTTGGGATTATCGAGATTACTCTTTAGCTTGTCTTTACAAATTTGTATTTTTCTCTAGAGATATCGCTAATGCGGATAAAAATCGATATTTGGTGATTAGGCCTCACCCGTCAATTTCTATAGAACAATATATAGATGTATTTACGAGTAAGATCGGAAAAATTCCTGATAACATTATCTTTTCGAAAGACTATTCTGTACGAGAATGGATTTCGTCTGCCGATATTGTCGGTAGCTCTTGGAGCACCTCTGTTTGGGATTCTGCTGCTGTGGGAAAAAAAGCCTTTTTGTTTACGCCTCTACCTAGACCTAGTTGGTTAGAAACTTATTGGAACTCCCTTGTGCCAAATATTAGCAAACCAAAGGATTTCGCTTTGGTTGAGCAGTTCGATTCACAAGAGTTAGTTATACAGACTGATATGATCGAGAGAATAGCTCATTGGATTATTAACCTTCCCGAGGGTAATCCTGTACAATGTAGCACTATAGTTCCTTTCAGAACTTGTTTTTATTTCGTCCGTTCTTTCTTTCGTTGTTTTTCAGTGGAATTTTTAAACTCATCATTCATTAGGAAAGGACTGTTGCGAGACTACTTTAGGTTTTCATCCAGGACCAATAAGTAAGCTAGAATGAAACGTACTCCATATAAATTTAATTTTATCTCATCGCTGTATTATTTAACATTCTTTTCAATAATGTTCAGAAATACCATTTCAACAACATTAGGTGGAGCTGTAGGTAGTTTTTCATTGGCTTTGCTTTTTTTGAATGTACCGTTGCTAGTTTATGTGGCAGGAAGGCGTAGTGTAAACTGGATCGATGTTTTATTCTTTTTTTATATTTTTTATTTGACTTTCCTGGTTTTGGTGTTTGAGTTAACCGCGTCATTTGGGTCTGGTTTTACAGCGTTAATAGGCTTCTCAAACTTAGCATGTATTTTTTTATTTTGGTTCGTGTATTTTAATTTTTACTCTTCAGAAAGGAATGCGGAAAAAGTTATAATGCTTTTTGTTACAGTAGGCTTTATAAATGCTATAGGTGCAGTTATACAGTTTTACATTTCACCTAGCCTCTTTGGATTAATAAGTAATGGCGTATATGCTGACTCAGAAGTTCTTGAGAATGTAAATGTTACAAGGAGAGCTATCTCCTTTATAGCATCCCCACAATCGTTATCTCTTTATCTGGCATTTTCCTTATGCCTGAGTACTGGTTGTAAGTTGGGTGCTTGGAAAGGGGGAGTGGTTAGATCTGTACTGCTGTTCGCTGGTTTTCTAACCGTTAGCAAAGCGTTTTTCGTTTTTGTTTTTGTCTTTGTTTTATTTAATTATCTAACAGTACGATATATCGGTTTTTTGATTCTCTTGTTATTGGCTTTCTTCATTGGGGTATACTCTTTCCAGGAACACCTAGCCAGAGTCGTTCAAATAGTTTACTTCCTCAATAATATAGACGATTATTCAGCTTACAGAATTTGGGAAGATTCTTTAAATTATGCTCTAAGCTTTCCTGGTCTTTTTATAGGCCATGGAATTGGCGTTTTTTCCAGAGGGGCTCAGCAAATTGGGGATTATGTCATATTGCATGGCTCTACTGAGAGTTTCTTTCTTCAGTTATTAGTTGAAACTGGTTTGTTGGGAACCTCTATCTTTATTATGTTAATGTTAATCTCAGCATTCCGGTTGTATTTTATGAACAGAGTTGTTTTTTCTTGCCTAATCGGGTTTAGTGCTATTAGCATATTTACTCCGGCCGTATATGGGTTCTCCACTGGTCTCGGGTTCTATTTCTGTATAGTTTGGGGCTTGCTTGGACGAAAGGGACTTAAAGTAATAAGGCCAATTCGTGTTAGTTTATGATTGCTTCATTCTATTTTTGGGTTACATACTAGTTGAGAGGTATGCTTTTGTTTCAGGCTAAATCTATAGCATTTATTATGTGCGTATATGGAGGTGATTCTCCGTCTCATTTCAGAGATGCCTTGGCTTCTATTCATTCTTTAAAAACAGAATCTAACTTCCATGTTAGAATATTTTTGCACGTTGATGGTACCATTTCGAGTGAATTGGAAACTGTTATTTTGGAATTTGACTTATACAAAATAGTGAGAAGCCCAAAAAACGTAGGTTTGGCAGTTGGATTGAACTTATTAATCAAATTACTTACTAATGAGAAATACATTTTTAGAATGGATGCTGATGACCTGTGTCGGAAAGATAGATTGTCAGAGCAAATCTCTTTTCTTGATTTAAATGATACTATAGATTTCGTTGGTGGTGGGATTGCTGAATTTAACGGCTGTCCTAGTAATGTAGTTGCCTATAGAAATTACCCAGAAAATGCAAAAGAGATATCAGCTAATCTGAGCAAATCATCTCCTTTTGCTCACGTAACGGTTTGTTTTAGAGGTGGTTTTTTTGAACGCTTCGGGCTTTATCCTATTGAATACCCATTAAACGAAGATGTAGCATTCTGGTTAGAATGTTTAAAGCAAGGTGCTGTAGGAGCAAATCTTCAGTCTATACTCGTTGATGTTCGAATGGATAATGCATACAGTCGAAGAACTTACAAAAAAGCGTTTGTAGAGTTTAAGGTCTACCTTAATGCTGCAAAATGGCTGCGTAGTGGATATGTTTATCCTTTTTTGCGCCTCGTTTTCAGGTTGCTACCTTCTAATATAGTTAGGTTTATTTACAACTCTTCAATTAGACGCTTTTTTCTTGAGAAAAAGCTTTGATTTATTACGTCGCTTGACGCATCGCTCTGTATTGGTAATATGACCCAGTCATCCTTATTGTAAGCGACTATTGTAGAAAACCTGATTAAGTTATAATTATTACGTCTACTTTTAGTGCTTTAAATGTGGGTATTACTTTATTCAAAATCTGTCGTCTCAGGTTTAGGTTTGTTATTATTCGGCGAAGTATATACCTCCCAATTTGTTGTACTGTAATATAAGTAGCGGGTTGTAAATGAAAATTGCGATAGCAGGTACAGGTTATGTTGGCTTATCAAACGCCATGTTGATAGCACAACACCATCAGGTTGTGGCGGTAGATATTGTGCCTGAAAAAATTACTTTGCTCAACAATAAGCAGTCTCCTATTGTGGACACTGAGATAGAAGATTTCTTAGCAAATAAAACACTCAATTTCATGGCTACGTTAGATAAGCAACAGGCTTACGCGAGCGCAGATTATGTAATAATCTCAACGCCAACCGACTACGACCCCGAGACTAATTACTTTAATACTTCATCAGTAGAAACGGTGATTGAAGATGTTCTTGAAATCAACCCTCTAGCGGTAATGGTGATTAAATCAACGGTGCCGGTAGGGTATACCAAATCGGTACGCGAGAAGTTCGGTGTTGATAATATCATCTTCTCTCCTGAATTTTTGCGCGAAGGACGTGCTTTACACGATAACTTATACCCGTCTCGTATTGTGGTGGGAGAGGAATCTGAGAGAGCAGAGGTTTTTGCCAATCTGTTGGTAGAAGGAGCAATAAAGGAAGATATTGATGTACTGCTTACAGACTCTACTGAAGCAGAAGCAATTAAGCTTTTTGCTAACACCTATCTTGCACTACGTGTAGCTTATTTTAACGAGTTAGATACCTACGCAGAAACCCATGGTTTAGATAGCCGCCACATCATCGAGGGAGTAGGTTTAGATCCGCGCATTGGCAGCCATTACAATAACCCTTCGTTTGGTTATGGCGGATACTGTTTACCTAAAGATACTAAGCAGTTATTGGCGAACTACAAAGACGTGCCGAACAATATCATTGGTGCCATTGTAGATGCGAATACCACGCGTAAAGACTTTATTGCTGAGTCAATTGTAAGCAGAAACCCCAAGCGTGTCGGGGTGTATCGTCTTATCATGAAATCAGGTTCAGATAACTTCCGTGCTTCGAGCGTGCAAGGCATCATGAAGCGTATAAAAGCCAAAGGCATAGAGGTCGTGATTTATGAGCCAGTGCTTGAAGAGGATGAATTCTATCATTCTAAGGTGATGCGTAACTTAGAAGAGTTTAAACAAAGCTGCGACGTTATTATCGCCAACCGAATGGTAGACGATATCAAAGACGTTGCAGATAAGGTTTATACTCGGGATTTGTTCGGCAGTGACTAGGGCCTAGCTTGTTGCCCGTTTTTTAAAAGCCAAGATGCAAATCTTGGCTTTTTTGTTCCAAACATCTGCTCACAGCTTCGAGGGCTCGAGTTTTAATTACGTAAATTTATTAGGAGTTGTTATGGCCAATACAGCAGCGGCTTTACACATATTGGTAAAGCATAAAGAGCAAGCTGAAGATATTATTCGTCAGCTTAAAAAAGGGGCTAAATTTCAAACCTTAGCTAAAAAGCATTCTAGCTGCCCGTCAGGAAAGAAAGGCGGTGACTTAGGTGAGTTTCGCCGTGGGCAAATGGTGCCTCAGTTTGATAAGGTATGCTTTGGTGGCGAAATGCTGGTACCGCATTTGGTAAAAACCAAGTTTGGTTGGCATGTGGTTAAAGTGCTCTATAGAATTTGAGCCAGAAGAGTGTCAATGGAACTAGTCAATGCTTGCTAGTGGATAGTAAATGGTTCGCTCAAACAAGCATTGGTAGCGTTAGTAAGTTAAGAGCAAGAGGTTGGTAATTGGTGCTCTTCTCTAATCGCTTTTAATTTGTCTAGCCCTTCAGCAAGTTCAGATTGCGCTTCAAGCACATTATTTACTTCTTTATCTAGTTTGATGATGTCTGCGTAGCTAGCATTCAACTTCTCTACTTCACCTGTTTCTGCGTAGGTGAGAGCTTGCACCCAAATACCGGCTTCTTTGTGGTTTGGGTTGGTTGAGCTAAACGCTATATTTGCATTGCTCAAGGCGCTTGAATAGTCGCACTGAGCTAAGGCTACAATACCATCTACTGCCGGCTCGCCGATTAATGCAACTAATTGTTCTTTAGAAGGCAAGGCTTTACTGTCCGGTTGTGAAGGAGTTGTTGCTTCTGAGTTACTAGCACTTTCTTTGGAGCCTTGGACCGCACCAACTACTGCGCCAGATGCTGCTCCTACCGCTGCCCCTCTAGCTGCTGATTCTAGCGGGTCTCCTCCCCAAATTAGTCCTGATACCAAGCCGCCTGCCGCACCTGCTAGTGCGCCTGTGCCAGCGCCTTCGGCTGTGTTTGCGCAACCTAGCATGTTATACGAGCTTATGATTAAGCTACTAGTAAGTATCAATTTACTAAGAGAAAACTTGGTCTTTGCATTTGTGGTCATCGATCTTCCTTGTATTTAGTTTCTCCTCGTTTATTTATACAACAAATGGCGGCAATAGCGAGCTTTCTCCTTCGAGTGCTAGTTGTTGTTACCTGTATTCAACCCTGATTATTATGGTTGTATTGAATAGTATCATCGGTTGTTCAATTTCGACTTAGCAAAAACCTAGAGTTTAATCCATGACGCTTTTAAGGGTTTAGCTTACCTACATCACGGCTTTAAACATTTAGTATTAGCTTGGTTACCAAGTCATTGGGCAAAAATGTAAATGGTGATAATGTATAAACAATTGTTCATTTAGTTGTACAGAAGTATTAGTGAAAGACTAAACGGAAATTAGTTTTTGCTAACATCTCTCGTTAGCGCTGTTTTATGGAAGTTTTACGTGTTTAAAAAGCTCATGTTGGCAGGTTTATTGTTATCTGCGGTGTCCTTGTTGGGTAAAACCTTGGCATTCTTTAGGGATGTATTGTTTGCTCGAGAGCTTGGCTTTAATAACCAATTAGACAATTATTTAATGCTTTTTACCTTAGCGATGTTTTTGGTCAGCATTGTTACTGGTGCGCTTAATAGTGTGTTTGCCTCTTACATACGCCGTCATTCTCTTTCTTTTCACTCTTTTTACAAGCAATTCTCAGCTTTAGTCTGCTTACTAGTTTTGGTATTTTCCATCTGTTGTCTGTATGTGTTGCCAAGCGCTTTTTCTATATTAAGTAACGCTTCTATATTTGTTGTTTTTTGTTTTGTAGGCGTGACAGCGGCAGGGCTTTACCAGGCCCCGCTAGTTGCCTTACTTACAGCAAAGAAACAACAGGTATTCTTGAGCGTTAGCCAACTAGTATTGCCAGCAATGGGCGTGGTTACCGTTCTATCGTTAATTATTGTGCAGCTACCGATTACTGTAGTCGATCTTACATTGGCGCTATTGTTTGCCTATGTCATTCATTTTGTCTTGTTGTTTGCGCGTTCCCGAAGGTTTCTATCTGATCTTACTGTTAGTGAGCGTGACTCTGGTGAATCATTAAAAGTAAGTAATAAACCCTTATTCAAAGAGTTTGGATGGATAGTGGTGAGCTCTAGTTTATTGGCAACCTTACCCATAGTTGATTTAGCTTTTGCTAGCCAATTAGGGGATGGGAGCGTCAGTATTTTAAGTAATGGCTATAAGTTTGTCACCGTTGCACAGAGCGTATTGGCTATGAGTTTAGGTAGTTTACTTATTCCATACATGGCTGAGTGGGCAGATGATTTAACATTATTGCGTCAACGCTTAATAAAGGCCTTAGGTGCAGCGGGTGGCGTAGGGGTCGCTGTTGGTCTTTTTCTTTATGTAATAATGCCTTTTGCTGTTTCAATTATGTTTAATGGCAGTGAGGTCACTAACTCTCAGTCAGCAGAGCTTAGTGAAGTAGGGCAAGCTTACACATTACTTGTCCCTTTTTATCTCGTGGGGATGGTTCTTTCTCGTTGTGTTGTTAGTCTCGGGAAAGCAAAACTGATGTTAACGATTAATGGTGTGGCCTTTATATTAAATATTGTAATGGATTACTTGATGAGTAGTTGGTTTGGTCTAATAGGAATTGCTTTTACTACTTCAATTATTTATTTGATTTCAGTGCTTATGTTGTTTTGGGTATTGCGTTCGGTATTTGTTAACTCAAGCGGTTTAACCTTGAGGAAACAACATGATTAAGTTGGCTATTTTAGTCCCTGGTTTAGCTCAGGGTGGTGCAGAGCGTATAGCTTGTGAACTTGCCTCTAAGTTGGTTACCGATGAAAGCCAAGTGAGCTTGGTGACTTTATTTGAAGGCTCACCTGTATTTGACGTTAATCCAAAGCTAACCATTCATTCTCTTCGGCATCATCAACAATTTCATTTTAAAGGCGCTGGCGTATTAGAAAACCTGTTAACAATAAAGTCGATTAAACGCTATGTAGCTACACATAAAGTTAAACGCTTAATGGTGTTTACTCACCGTTTGGCTTGTTTGGCGTTTATTGCTACTCGAGGAACGAATACAGAAATTTATTGTGGAGAAGTGAGTAATCCTCTCATCGAACGACATGGGCAGCTTTGGCAAAAGCTCATTCGCTATTGTTATGCTCGTTTCGACCAGGTGGTTCTGCAAACGCAAACTATTGCAGATTCCTTGAACAGTTGGCGGTTAACCCCTTATCAAGTTATAGGCAACAGTACGTCTATTGCTCTTGGTGAAGCCGATACGCGAGTGCTGCCATATAATCAGCGGCTAGTTTTTGTTGGTAGATTAACGCCAGAAAAAGGCCTACAAGATACTTTACATGCTTTGGCTTCTTTACCTCGCACTAAACGCTGGCGTTTTGAGATTTATGGCGATGGGGAATTCAAGTTAGCGTTGGCCGAGCTTATAAAGGAGCTCGGCCTTCAAGATTCCGTCTATTTGATGGGAGCAACTAATCAAGTTAAACAAGTACTCGTTCAAGGCGGGGTATTTGTAATGAGCTCTTACCGAGAGGGCTTTCCTGTGGCTATTCTGGAAGCACAAGCGATAGGTTTGGCTGTGATTAGTTATAAAACCCAGTTTGGCCCTGAAGACATTATTCAACATGAACAAACAGGCTTACTAGTGCCTCTTAAAGATACTACTGCTTTAGCTAAGGCTTTAGAGCACGTAATAGATGCACCTAGTGAGCAAATCGTTGATTGGGGGAAGGCTGCATCAGTAAGAGCCAATACTGCGTATCACCCAGACATCATTTATTCTAAATGGCGTGAGTTGCTGCTATCTGGGTTAGATTCTTGAGTTTTAGCAAGTTACTTCAAATGCTAACAATACTCGTTGTTGCCATGCATTTATCCGCTTTAGATTTATATCTTACACGAATGATACCGGGCTTTTCTTACGTTGCTTTGCTTGGGATTATTGGTTTATCGATACTGCATGCTTTGCTAGCAAAGCGCTTTCAGCTTTACCCCAACACACAATGGTTGCTGTTAAGCATGTTGTTGGTAAACAGCTGTTATGGATTGTCATTTATCGTTAGCCCACCAGTGAATCTTTCGAATGCGGCATTTCCGTGGTTCCATTTAATGTGGCTAATTATTTTGTTTAGTTGGTTTGGAGAGGTGTCGCTAAATACTGTTCAACGATGCTGCTGGATAGGTCTAGGATTTATTACCTTGTCTGTGTGGGGAGACGTAGCGCAGCCGGGATTGTTCTCAAATTTAGATTATCGAGCTGCCGGTTTTGCAGGAGATGCTAATGATGGCGCTAGAGCTGTCGTATTTTCACTTGCCGGAGTATTGCTCTGTAGAGATAGCCGCTCAGGTTTACGGTGGTTTGAATCAGCCGCAGTATTGTTCACTTTATTCACCGTACTCGCTACTGCTTCAAGAAGTGGATTGTTATTGTATTTATTGGTGATTATGGGCTTTTACTCAATGATTTCATTTCGAGCAAAACTAGCCTTTGTACTGTCAGGTGTACTATTTGTGTTAGTGGCTTGGCAGTTTAGTTTAAGTGACAACATTAATTCGCGCGCGTTAGACCGCCTATCACCGTCAAGTCAAAAAGAGCTGGTAGGTAAAGATTCGTCGCGCTTAGATGTAGTGTTTGAGTATTTAGAAATTATAGCCACTAATCCTTTAGGGATTGGTCGAGAAGGGAATGCCGAACGCGAGGTAAATGCGCACAATACGCTGCTAAACATCGGTGCCGAAGCGGGATTATTAGCGGCATTAGGCCTCTTAATGGTACTTGGTTGCCTTGCAAGCCTCACTCGCATATTTCCATTGAGCTTGTGGGGGAGCCTTATGCTGGTAAACATCGGCGTTGTGTTTTCTACGTCGAACGTTTGGTACAGCCGAAGCTGGCTGATGTTTATTGCAATAATGGTAGCAGCAGTGATTCACCAAACGAATAACAACAGACGGATGAACTGAGAGTGAGTAAAAATAGCCAATTACCCTGTGACATACTAATTTTCAGCTCAAGCTTTAACCAAGGCGGAGCCGAACGCTTGGCTGTTACCTTAGCAAATCTGTTGGTTAAACGGTGGCAAGTTCAGTTGCTGTCTATTCGCGATGAAGGACCTTTTAAACAAGAGCTTTCAGATGATGTTAATAGAATTAACTTGAATAAGGCGTCTTCTTTGGTTGCGATACCAAGTTTGGTTAAGCATTTGAAAGTGATACGTCCTAAGGTGGTATTTTGTTCTCAAAGCCATTTGGCTTTTTGTATGGTTTCGGCTATTCGCTTAAGTGGTATCGAATGCAGTTTGGTAGCTAGAGAGGCTTCGTGCCCTTCGGTTAATTTAGCTGGTATTAAATCATCGCTAGTTCGCAGCTGGGTGAAGTGGAGCGGGGCATTTGCCTATAAACGAGCTGATCTATTAGTGGCACCCGCAAGGTATGTGGCTGACGATGTACAACAGTATTTTGGAATTTCTGCCGATATTAAGATCGTGGCCAACCCTTTAGATGGAGCTTTTATCCAAAAACAAGCTCTACAACCCTGTGAACACACTTGGGTAAAAGACGCTAAGGGTTATATTTTGGCGGTTGGCCGGCTAGTTCCTGAAAAAGGCTACAGTACTTTGCTCAAAGCCCTTGCGTTAAGCCAGCAATATCAAACAATTAGATTGGTCATTTTGGGGGAAGGCCCACTAAGAGGTGAGCTAGAAGCTCAAGCTAAGCAATTAGGGGTAGAGGACTTAGTATCGTTGGTGGGTTTTGTCAGTAATCCATTTGTGTACATGAAACATTGTAAAGCGTTTGTACTGAGTTCTTTTGTTGAGGGGATGCCAAACGCATTGCTGCAAGCGCAGTACTTGGGGGCTGATTGTATTTCAAGTAATTGCCCTGGAGGGGCGGGAGAGCTGCTACCTCAGCAAAACTATTTTACTGTAGGTGATGCAACAGCATTGGCTAAATTGATCGTTAACCCTCCAAGCTCAAGTCAACTACGTCGCTCTAATGCTAGCGATTTTGAATCCTTATTTGAGGAACTACTTTGAAGATTGTTCATTTAACCACAAACTTTGCTCTCACTGGAGGGGCTGAGCGGATGCTGGCGAATCTAGTCAATAACTTACCACAGCATCAGCATATTATTATTGCTTTGATGAGTGTGTCTGAGCAAAACAAAGCGCTCATTAAAGATCATTCTCAAGTGGAATTTATTAGCCTAAACGCCCGTGGGCCTTTAGGGATGTTATTTAGTCTTTTCAAGTTGTCAGGCTTATTAAAAAATAGAACAGTATCGTTGATTCAATGTTGGATGTATCACGCTAATGCGATAGGTGGTTTATATAAATACTTGTCTCAGGTAAGTACCCCATTGTACTTCGGTATCCATCACTCTTTAGATAAACTAGAGGATGAAAAGCGCAGCACGCGTTTGGCGCTTTGGCTAGGTAAGTTAACTCAATGTAAAGCAAACAAAATACTATGCTGCAGCCAGCGCAGTGTCAGTCAGCATATCAACTATGGTTATTCAGCTGAAAAGCTACAGTTTATCGCTAATGGCTATGATTTTTCTGCTGCTAGCTTAAAGCCACAGTCAAAAGAAGTGTTGAATATCGGTACAGCAGGCCGTTGGCATCCTGCTAAAGACTACCCCATTTTTTTTGCTGCAGTCGCGCCGTTGCTTGATAAGTATCCATCATTAACATTACGCGTGGCGGGTAGGGATATGGCGACTGCCAATGTAAGCTTAATGGGTCTTCTTAATGACCTTGATATTCCCTTGGCGCGTGTCGAGTTACTGGGTGAACTTAACGATATCGCAAGCTTTTATCGAAGTTTAGATTTATTTGTTTTGCCATCAAAAACTGAAGGTTTTCCTAATGTCCTTGTTGAGGCAATGAGCCAAGGCTTGCCGTGTGTAACCACAGACGTAGGAGATGCGGCGTTTATTCTTAATCATGCTGAATGGGTGGTTAAACCGCAGCAGTCTGCTTTATTAAGCGAGGCTGTTTCGATGATGTTAGCGAGCCCCCAAGAAGAGCGGCAAACCATTGCCAATAGTAATTATCATCGTGTGACAAAGGAGTTTGATATTGCGGATATAAGCCAGCAGTATCTAGATGTTTATCAGCGAGGAGGCTGTTAAAAATATGCGAGTATTAGTTATCGCCAGTTTTGCTGATTCGATCATCGGATTCCGTGGTGACCTGTTACAAGCGATGAAAGACCAAGGGAAAGATGTGCATGTGGCTGCGCCTGATTACACCGAGGAGCAAAAGCATGCCATACAAGGCCTAGGTGTTACTCCCCATAGTTATGGTCTTCAACGAACCGGCTTAAATCCAATAAAGGATGCCAAAAGCCTTATTTCGCTTTATCAGTTGATTAAACAAGTCAAACCAGAGCAAACCCTTGCCTATACCATTAAGCCGGTTATCTATGGGGCAGTTGCTGCACGTTTGGCCGGTGTTAAAAATGTCTACTCAATGATTACTGGCTTGGGTTACGTGTTTACCCAACAGTTAACCGCAAAGCAAAAGCTCTTACATCAGATTGTGTGTACCTTATACAAAGTAGGCTTAGGGTTTTCTAAAGGTGTTTTTTTTCAAAACCCTGATGATGCTGAATTATTCATCAGTAAGAGCTTGGTAGCTAAGAGCAAAACAACATTGATAAATGGCTCGGGCATTAATCTGCAACGTTTTCCTGAGCTTGCTTTACCAGAAATGGACTCAGATAAACCAGAACTTCATTTTTTACTGATTGCTCGTTTATTAAAAGACAAAGGGGTTGCGGAATATGTCGAGGCGGCTAAGCAGCTAAAAACACAAGGTTATTCTTGTGTATTTCATTTGGCTGGATGGATAGACGATAACCCAAGCGCTATATCGCAACAGGACTTAGATTCTTGGATAGATCAAGACTTGATTGAATACCATGGGAGAGTGAGCGATGTAATAGGCCTCATTCAACAATGCCATGTATATGTATTGCCTTCATATCGCGAAGGTACGCCTAGAACGGTACTCGAAGCGATGAGCTGTGCGAGAGCGATTATTACTACAGATGCTCCTGGGTGCAGGGAAACGGTAGTGAATAATCAGAACGGTTACTTAATTAAGCCTAAAAGCGCGGATTCATTAACTACCGCGCTAACAAGGTACCTTGAACAACCTGAATTGGTAAAGCAGCATGGTTTAGCGAGCAGGCAATATGCCGAGCAACGCTATGACGTTAATCGAGTAAACCAGCAAATATTGAATGTGATGAATGGAGTTGATTGATTTGTTTAGGGATAAAGCATTTTATTTTTGTGAGCGCTTACTTGCCGCCGTTGCGTTGGTAGCACTAGCGCCCTTATTGCTCGTTTTATGTTTAGTGGTTGCTATTAAGCTGGGGCGCCCGGTATTTTTTACCCAGTTACGCCCAGGGCTTCAAGGTAACGCTTTTAAAATGATTAAGTTTAGAAGTATGCGAGGTGACAAAGACGCCGATGGCCAATTTTTGTCAGATGCGGAACGTTTGGGAACGTTTGGCAAAATGCTTAGGGCAAGTAGTGCAGATGAACTGCCAGAGCTTTGGAATATTGTAAAAGGCGAGATGAGCTTCGTTGGCCCCCGGCCATTACTTATGGAGTATTTGCCGCTTTATTCAGATGAGCAAGCAAAGCGACACAATGTGAAGCCAGGTATAACCGGTTGGGCACAAATCAATGGGCGTAATGCCTTAAGTTGGCAGCAAAAATTTGAGTTAGATGTTTGGTATGTTAACAATCGCAGTGTATTGCTAGATATAAAAATACTCTTTTTAACCCTTAAAAAGGTGTTTGTTAAAGAGGGGGTCAGTGCTGAAGGCGAGGCGACCATGACGAAATTTACAGGGAACCCATAAATATGAACCTCGCGATTTATGGTGCTGGTGGTCATGCAAAGGTAGTTGTGGAGTTGGCTAAGCAATTAGCTTATCACTCCATTGTGTTGTTTGATGAGCGGTGGCAAAAACTTGAACCTTTAGAAGGGTGCGAAGTCATTGGTGGCTGGCAAGCAATGTTAGACTATTTATCGTCAACTGAGAGCTGCAGCGCTCACGTTGCTATTGGCCACAATATTACGCGATTAGACCGCTTAAAAGCGTTACAACAACTGGGGGTTCGCTTACCTGTTTTAGTGCATCCAAGAGCCTACGTATGTAGTTCAGCTGAGTTAGGTGATGGAAGTGTTGTAATGGCGAATTCAACGGTCAGTGTAGGATGTGAGATTGGATTAGGAAATATCATAAATCATAATAGCTCCATTGATCATGACGTTATTTTAGCCGATGGCGTGCATATAGCCCCTGGTTGTAACCTTGCAGGTGAGGTAAAGGTGGGTCGTGCCACAATGGTTGGAATCGGCAGTTCCGTTATACAGCAAATTATCATTAAAGATCGAGCTATCATAGGGGCTGGCTCGGTAGTGGTAAAAGATGTGAAGCCTGCTGAAAAAGTGTACGGAAACCCTGCCAAAACACACTAATTACTTAGTCCAAAGTTGTAGCTTGTCTATTTTTAACGCATTATAGAGCTGCAAATTTAAAGGATTAAAAATAGTAAAGATATGCAAGATTTCCCTCCTTGGCCCAGCTTTACAGAGCAAGAAGCCCAAGCTGTAAGTAAGGTTCTGTTATCCAACAAAGTTAACTATTGGACTGGTGAACAAGGCAAACACTTTGAGCAAGAGTTTGCGGAGTGGGCTGGAGTTGAGCATGCCATTGCCATTGCCAACGGTACCCTAGCTTTAGAACTCGCATTAAGGGCTTTGAATGTCGGTGAAGGCGATGAAGTTGTTGTCACTTCTCGTACCTTTATCGCGTCAGCCAGTTGTATCGTTAATGTGGGAGCTACCCCGGTATTTGCTGATGTCGATCTAGACAGTCAAAATGTTACCGCTAGCAGTATCTCAAATGTGATTTCAAGCAAAACCAAGGCCATTATTTGTGTGCATTTGGCAGGCTGGCCCTGCGAGATGGACCAGATAAACACTCTAGCAAAACAGCAGGGCTTATTTGTTATCGAGGATTGCGCCCAAGCACATGGCGCGCTTTATAAAGGCAAATCTGTTGGCAGCTTAGGTGATATAGCTGCATGGTCATTTTGCCAAGACAAAATTATGACTACCGGTGGCGAAGGAGGCATGGTGACGACTAGTAGCCGCGCACTCTGGGACAAAATGTGGTCATACAAAGACCATGGGAAATCCTATGATACGGTGTTTAATAAACAACACCCTCCAGGCTTTAGATGGTTACACGAAAGCATCGGCAGCAACTGGCGTATGACCGAAATGCAAGCTGCCATTGGCCGTATTCAATTACAGCGTATGCCTAGTTGGCAACAACAACGCGAGGCGAACGCTACGCTATTGGCCAGCAGCCTGAGAGAATTCTCTTTTATCCGAATCCCTCAAGTGCCTGATTATATACAGCATGCTTATTATAAATTTTATGTATTTATCGAAGTAGATAAGTTAAATGGAATAACTAGAGACCAATTAATAAGCTGTTTAAATGAAGCTGGCGTGCCTTGTATGCAAGGTACTTGCAGTGAGGTTTACCTTGAGAAAGCATTTGATGGTTTAGATGTTTTGCCTAGCAAGCCCCTAGAAAATGCAAAACAGTTAGCGGCTAACTCATTGATGTTTATGGTTCACCCTACTATTACTCGTGAGGATATGCTCGCGGTGTGCGAAAAGATAACGCTAAGTTTACAAGGCTTGCTTGGCCAATAACTGCTAGCGCAAAGATGATCTAAAAGGAATTTAGATGTTACCTCAACTTAATGCGATGAGTTGGTTTGAATTACCGACTCGTAGACAAAAAATCGCCATAGTTTTTGGCTTAGACTTACTCTTTTTAAGTTTGGCTTTCTGGGGCGCATTGTGGGTGCGTTTTGAGTCTGTTCATTATTTTTATGACGTACCAACATGGGTAACATTTGTATCGGTGATCGTTACTACTCTTGCTGGATTTTGGTATTTTGGTTTATATAGGGCTGTACTGCGCTATATAAATGAAAAAAACCTACAGGCTATTTTATTTAGTTTCGCTATTGCCACCTTGCTAATGATTGTCACTTCTTTTTATTTACAAGCCGTTATTCCAAGAACCGCGCCATTTATTTATCTGGCCTTTGGGGTGATATTTTGTGGCGGTACACGTTTTGCTATTCGCTTTTTGTTTGTTTGGTTGGAAAATGCCACTAAGCAGAACGTGATTATTTTTGGTGCTGGGGATAGCGGGCGCCAACTGCTTCAAGCGATTGGCCAAGGCGATGATTTTCAAGCGGTAGCGTTTATTGATGATAAAGAAGAGCTACGTAACTCATTGATTCATGGTTTAACCGTATACCAACCTAAGCAGTTGCCAATGCTTATTCGTCGCTTTCACGCCACCAAAGTACTTTTAGCTATTCCTAATGCTGGTACCAAACGCCGTGCAGAGGTACTAACAGCACTGGCGGATTTGAATACCGAAGTACTGACAGTCCCTCGGCTTAATGACTTAGTCACCGGTGATGCAAAAGTTGATCAAATAAAAGAAGTGGATGTTGAGGATTTACTTGGCCGGGAGTCTGTAACACCAAACGCGCATTTAATGGAAAGTTCTATTCGCAACAAAACGGTGCTGGTGAGCGGTGCTGGTGGCTCTATCGGCTCAGAACTATGTCGTCAGATCCTACAATTTAGACCCGCTCGGTTATTGTTGGTAGAGCGCTCAGAAGTCGCTTTGTATCAAATTGAACGAGAACTTAAGGAGATGCGTGAGGCGCTGGCTTTAAATATCGATTTAGTCCCATTGATGATCTCGGTGCAGCACTTACCACGTTTGAGCGCGATGATGGAGGCAAGTAATGTTGATACGGTCTATCACGCCGCAGCTTATAAACATGTTCCTTTGGTGGAGCAGAATGTGGTTGAGGGGGTATGTAACAATGTATTCGGTTCATACAATATTGCGCTGGCAGCCATAAAAGCTAAGGTCAAAACCTTTGTATTGGTCTCTACTGATAAAGCGGTACGCCCAACTAATGTGATGGGGGCAACCAAACGCTTGGCTGAACTGGTTATGCAAAGCTTAGCCGAGCAGCAATCTGATACGACTATAAGTATGGTTCGCTTCGGCAATGTGCTTGGATCTTCAGGTTCGGTTATCCCATTATTCAAGGATCAAATTCGTAAAGGTGAAGCCCTAACAATTACGCACCCTGACATAATTCGTTACTTTATGACGATCCCTGAAGCGGCTCAGTTGGTGATTCAGGCCGGTTCAATGGCCAATGGTGGTGAAGTATTTGTGCTTGATATGGGTGAGCCAGTAAAAATAGCTGAATTAGCGAAACGCATGGTTCATTTGTCGGGCTTGGAAGTTCGTGACGATGAAAACCCCGATGGAGATATTGAGCTTCAATACACCGGGTTAAGACCTGGCGAAAAACTGTATGAAGAGTTACTCGTAGGGGACGATGAACGCCCAACAGACCATCCTAGGATCCTTACCGCCAATGAGAGCTTTATGCCATGGGACGAATTGATGGCTTTATTTGATGAACTCAATGACGCCTGTGAAGCCATGGATAAAGATGCCGTTATCGCCTTACTTAAACAGGCTCCGTTAGCTTATTGTCAGGAACAAGTTAAGCCTCAATTAAAAGCGGTTTCTTAGTAACGACTTATGACAACACTGACTCTTATTCGTGGTTTACCCGGTAGCGGAAAATCTACTTTGGCAGCAACTATTGATGCGGTGCAATTAGAAGCAGACATGTATTTTGTGAACAAGCATGGCGAGTATCTATATCAAGCGGAACAAATTGCTCAAGCCCATCAATGGTGCCAGCGAGAAACTGAACGAGAGTTAGCCCTGGGAAATGATGTCGTGGTAGCGAATACCTTTGTTCAGCAATGGGAAATGCAAAGCTATAGAGATTTAGCTATAAAATACCAAGCAGAATTAAAGATACTAGTTTGCAAAGGTGAGTATCAAAATGTGCATGGAGTGAATGAGCGAGTGATTGATGCTATGCGCAAGAAGTGGCAAGACTAAAGTTTATGACGGTACATTATCAATAAAAAAGGCGCTTCAAGCGCCTTTTTTATTGATTGCAGGGGGGATTTAAGCAATCCGTTTTTCTGCGTACATCGCACTGATTTGTTCTGCAAAGCGGCTTTCAATTACCGCTCTGCGTAGTTTCAGTGTTGGTGTTAGTTCGCCTTGTTTCATGCAGAACTCTCTAGGCAGCAAGGTAAACTGTTTTACTTGTTCAAATCGAGCTAGATTAGTTTGCACTTGTTTTAGCCTTGCTTGTATTAGCTGCTTAATTTCAGCATTTTCTAACAATTCATTGCGGTGCTGCCACTTAATACCTAGCTGTTTGGCATGTAGTTCTAGCGCTTCAAAAGCGGGAACAATTAAGGCCGATACAAAGTGGCGAGCATCAGCAATAATAGCGACTTGTTCAAATAAGGGCTCGCGAATTAATGCGCCTTCAACCCTTTGCGGGGCAATGTATTTTCCGCCTGAGGTTTTCATTAACTCTTTAATGCGCTCGGTAAGTACTAGGTTACCTTCAGCATCTAAATTCCCTGCATCACCCGTATGTAACCAGCCGTCGATAATGGTTTCTGCGGTGCCTTGTGGCTTATTAAAGTAGCCGCGCATTACCGTGTCGCCTTTGACTAGAATCTCTCCTTGCTCGGAAATTTTTATCTGCAAGGCCTCTAGGGGTTGGCCAATGGTGCTAATGCTTTTCTGTGTTTCGCTATAACAAGAAACAGTGGCGGTAGACTCGGTCATTCCATAGCCGTAATTAATTGGCACATTCAAACTTTGGAAGAAACGGTTTATGTCATCTGCCAGTCTAGCGCCAGAGCAGGGCAGTAGGCGTGCAGGGCCAAAAATGGCTCGAAGTTTTGACAGTACTAACTTGTTGGCTAAACGATAACGTATGTTTAACCAAGCAGAAGGCTGCACTTGTTGTTGCTTAGCGGTTAGCCGAAGTTCAGCTACTTTTAAGGCCCAATGAAACAGTTTCTGTTTAGAGGCTGAAGCAGTGGCAACTTTTTGCAAAATTGCTGCATGAATTTTTTCGTATAAGCGAGGCACGCTGCACATTAAGGTTGGCTGGCTGCGTGGCAAGGCTTCTTGAATGAGCGCGGGGTCTTCCAAGTATACGTTGGTTGCACCCCGATACAGTACGTAATAAGTCCAAGCGCGTTCAAATACGTGGCTTAGCGGTAAAAAGCTAAGCGACACATCTTTATTGTTCACACTTAAACGTTGATCGTGCATCGCAAACGCTGCAGCAAAGTTAGCATGATCGAGCATTACACCCTTAGGCTCGCCGGTGGTGCCCGATGTGTAGATGAGTGTGGCTAAGTCGTCCATTTTTAGGTTTTGTTGGCGCTGCTCTAGTTCATCTGCGTCAATAGTTTCGCCTAAGGCAAGCAATTGCGGCAAGCTCATCACGTTTTCTTGTTGAGTATGCTCGCTTTCTTCAAAACAGATTAAGGTTTCTATTTGGCCACTTTTCAGTAGTTCTAAACCTATTTCTACTTGCTCAGCTTGACCTACAAACAAAATCTTACAGCCAGCGTCTTTTAGAATGTACTGGCTTTGATCCAGGGTATTGGTAGGGTAGATAGGAACTACACAACCTCGAGCAGCCAAAATACCCAGGTCAGTTATTGTCCACTCAGGCATATTAGGTGACATAATTGCCACACATTGCTCTTCCTGGTGACCTAAACCAATTAAACCTTTTGCGACTAGCGTCCATTGCTGAGAAAAATCTGTCCATGTAAAGCACTGCCAAGCTTGGTTGCGCCAAATTTTTAGCGCTACATTCTGAGCTTGCTGCTTAACTTGTTCGCTAAGCAAGGTAACGATGTGCTGCATGTATTTTACCTTTAAACGGATGAGGGCGAGATGCCACAATAAGGCGGCTATTTTAGGTAGTTTTACTTGGGCGAACAAGTGTAAGCTCAACATAATTGAAATTATATTTTGCTTTATTCTGACTCTGTGAATATAAAGCCTGTTAACTGCTAATAACTCATTGAAGTTACAATGTTTTATATGGATTTATTGATTAATGATGAACGAATATGAATGACGAGCTTCATAAAACAGGACTGAACCCTATAAGAAAAAGTAAACGTTATCCTTCTATGTGTTTTTATCTTTCTAAAACTCCCCTTAACTCTGTTTGTCAATTTGTCGCGACGAATAACAGCCTCGAGTAATAACTAAGGGGCCGTAACTATAGAGAGATAGCCCATTTTTAGACTTATCGTTGATGATTTAACTATTAAAATTGGAAACGTTTTCCCTTTCGTGCTTCAATATATAGATAAAGAGTAGAGCGAATTACTTTTACTTGAAATCTGGGGGCTACTCCGGCCTGCCATAGGCGGCCAAGTAGGGAGCTTTCGGGAGGCGGCTCAAGTATTGGTTTTTGCATTATCGGACTCGCCAAGTAGTAGCATTTTAGTGGAGCCTTCATGTTAAACACAGACTTTGACCCTACCGAGCATCCGCATCGCCGTTATAACCCCTTAACGGGACAGTGGATATTGGTGTCGCCGCACCGCGCTAAACGCCCCTGGAGCGGCCAAGATGAAGCGCCGTCTACGGCGACCTTGCCGAGCTACGATGCCGGCTGTTTTTTGTGTGCTGGCAATACCCGTGTATCGGGTGATAAAAACCCGGATTACACAGGCACCTATGTCTTTGGTAATGACTTTGCCGCACTGATGACCGATTCACCCAGCGTACCCGCTGCCACCGACCCCTTGTTTACCAGCATGGAAGCTCGTGGTTTAAGCCGAGTGATTTGTTTCTCGCCAGACCACAGTAAAACCCTGCCGGAGTTATCCACCACGGCAATTCGTGGGGTGATTGATACCTGGAATGAGCAAATCGAAGAATTAGGTAAAGACTACCTGTGGGTACAAGCCTTTGAGAACAAGGGCGAAACCATGGGCTGCTCGCAGCCTCATCCACATGGCCAAATCTGGGCCAACAGCTTTCTCCCTAACGAGATTGAGCGTAAAGACCAACACTTGCGCGATTATACCGCCCAGCACGGCAGCAACTTGCTGGTGGATTACGCTACTCGAGAGCAAGCCGATGGCAGCCGTACCGTGGTGGAAACTGAACATTGGATAGCAGTAGTGCCGTATTGGGCCGCT